>JAFGRR010000247.1 GCA_016935035.1 Phycisphaerae bacterium
AGTCAATGTCGTGCGTCAGGGCCCAACGGCTGGCGGGCTTGCGTGTTGAATCGACCAGGCCGCCCATGCGCAGCATCGAACGTCGCGTCGACAGAAAGACCTGGTGCTTGCTGGCGATGCGCATGCCCTCGTCGCTGACCAGGAATCGGAGGTATTCGAAAGCCTGATCGGGGTTCGCCGAGCCGGTGGTAACGCCCCAACCATTGGCGAAAACCACGGAAGCCCGTTTTCCGCCCGGGCCGCGCGGCAGCGGCGCCACATCCCAGTCAAGCTCCTGGGCTTGGTCATTGAGCGTCGAGATGTAGAAGGAGCCCCAGAGCATCATGCCTATCGTGCCCTTGTCGAACGCGATATTGCGGGCGTTGGCCCCCTCGCCGGTCGGCACAACGTGGTATGTCCATTTCAGGTCGTACAGGAACTGTAGCGCCTCAACGGTGCGCGGGTCGTCGGCGACGACTTTAGTGCCGTCTTCGTTGACCAATCGCCCGCCGTTCTGCCGAATGAAGCCCTCGACGCCGTGCTGCCACGTCGCCAGATTGAACCCATACGTGGCGACGCGTGTTTGGTCGAACCCCGGCTGGTCCGGCCGCCGGCCGTTTACGTCGCGCGTCAGAGCAGTGGCCTTTTCCAGCAGGTCGTTCCAATCCCAGTTCTCGTCCGGATAGGGAACGTTGTACCTGTCAAAGAGGTCCTTGGAGTAGTAGACGAAGAACGGCGCATAGCTGATCGGAATCGCGTACAGCCGTCTGCGGCCGTCCACCTCGCGGACAAACGGCGTCACCAGGGGCTCTATGAAGTCCGGCTCGCCTTCGCCGTCATCATCGAACAGCGTGCGTCCAAACGCCTTGCGCAGCTCGGGATCCTGCTCGATGTATGGCGTCAGGTCGCGCAGGGCGCCGGCCTGAATGTAGTAGTCCACTGTGTCGCACGGAACGAACAGCACATCCGGTGCAACGCCGGCGGCGATCATGGTGTCGGCTTTACGGGTGACGTTGCTGCGAATGACGTTGAGGCAAATGTCAGGGTGCTTCTGTTCGAAGGCGGCCTTGATCTCGCGCATCTGCTCGCGGTCACGCTTATAGCCGCCGCGGCAAAGCGTGATGACGGTCTTGTCGGCGGGAAACTCGGTGGTCTCCTGGCTGAAGATGGTGCAGGCGACCGCTACTGCGAAGCAGCCGACAACAAGTGCGGCTAGCCAGGGATCGCTGTTGATGATGGCTTGGTAAAGACGTCGCATCTGGTCAACAATAACGTTTCATTCCCGCCCAGAACAGCCCTTTGGCGACGAAACCTCTCCGCCGCGAACATCGGGCGGCCCGGCGAGCACGCCTGCCCCCCAAATCATAACGCCGCCCGCGGCCACCGACAGCCAATTACCGACATCCGCACAGGTTCCCACACCCACGACCGCCGGTTACAGTGTCCCGCGTCGCACATTCGGCCGCGGCGATCCTCTGCGCGCCGACGGGTGATCCTTACGTCAGGAGCCAAGTCCCATGCGCGAACTATCACCGCTCGCCATCTTCCTCGGCATCATTATCGGTATCCTCTTCGGCGCCGCCAATGCCTACATCGGCATGAAGGTTGGCATGACCGTCAGCGCCTCGATCCCGGCCGCAGTCATCTCGATGGCCGTCCTACGCGGCATCCTCAAACGCGGCACCATCGGCGAGAACAACATCGTCCAGACCATCGGTTCGACCGGCGAGAGCCTGGCGGCCGGCATGATCTTCACGATCCCGGCCCTGTTCGTCTTCGCACTCAAGGACGCTGACGACTCAATCCGCCCGGATTTCTGGGAAATGGCCGTCTGGGGCGCCGTCGGCGGCCTGATCGGCGTCATCTTCATGGTCCCGCTGCGACGCATGCTCATCGTACGCGAGCATGGCAAGCTGCCATTCCCCGAAGGCACCGCCTGCGCCGAAGTGCTCGAATCCGGCCAACAGGGCGGATCGGCCGCCCGCACGGTCTTCGCCGGCCTGGGCGTCGGAGCTCTCTACGAACTATTCCGCGGTCTGGGTTTCTGGCGCGACAACGCCTCACTCAAGCTGCCATACATCAAAACCGAGCTCGGACTGGCCGCCGAGCCCGCCCTGCTCGGTGTCGGATACATCCTGGGCATCCGCATCGCCGGCTACATGCTCGCGGGCGCGGTCCTCGGGTGGTTCGTCATCATTCCGGCCATCGGCTTCTTCGGCGGGCCGGACACAATCCTCGCGCCAGCGGAGGTCGCGATCGGCCAGATGGACCCGGGCATGATGTGGGACAAATACCTGCGATTCATCGGCGCCGGCGCCGTCGTGCTCGGCGGCCTGATCTCGCTCTTCAAGAGCTTCGGCACGATCGGCGGCAGCATCTTCCACATGGTCGGCGGCAATCGCACCGGACAACGCACAGATCGGGACATTCCCACGATCATCCTACTGCTCCTGCTGGGTGCCGTCGGCGCTACGATGTGGTTCGCCCCCGAATACGGTCTGATGCACAAGTTCCTTCAGAGCATCCCCGTCATCGCCTGCGTGCTGGTCTTCGGCTTCTTCTTTGTAACAGTGTCCTCGCGGCTGGTGGGCATCGTCGGCAGTTCATCCAACCCCGCCAGCGGCATGACCATCGCCACTCTGCTCGGCACGGCGCTAATACTGGTCTACGGCGTCGGACTCGAAGGACCAGCGGCCAAGATCACGATCATCTCGGTCGGGGCCCTGGTCTGCATCGCGATCTGCATCGCCGGCGACTGCTCGCAGGACCTAAAGACCGGCTACTTGCTCAAGGCCACGCCGTGGAAGCAGCAGCTCGGCGAGATCATCGGGGTTTTGGCCGCCGCCGCGGCTCTGGCCGGCGTTATCTGGATCTGTAGCGATCGCTACGGTTTCCTCCGCGACGCCAGCCACCCGAACGCACTGCTCGCGCCGCAGGCCAATCTCATGCAACTCCTAGTGCAGGGCATCGTCGATAAGAACCTCCCGTGGCCGCTGATCTTCATCGGCATGGCCTGTGCCCTGGTGGTCGAGTTCCTCGGCATTCCATCACTGCCCTTCGCAGTCGGGCTCTACCTGCCACTGTCGTTGTCCACCCCGATCATGGTCGGCGGTCTTGTCCGCTGGCTCGTCACCATCTCACGCCGTAAGGCGACGTCCGAAGCCCATGACCCCGGCATTCTGGCCTCCTCCGGACTGGTGGCGGGGCACGGACTGATGGGTGTGATCCTGGTCGGTGCCGCAGCGCTGATCGGCTTCGGCTTCGGCGACCCGCGCTTTGCACCGCCGCGTTACAACGAGCAGGGCCAGCGCTGGGGCCAGCTCGACAAGGCGTCCGGTCTGTTCGTCTACGAAGACGAGAACATGGGCGGCGTCGGCTTCCAGGACGAGGAAAGCGGCGCCTGGGTCACGTACGACAAGGAGCGCGGCGTTTGGGGCTACGAGAGCACCTCGCACGGCTGGACGCAATGGGAG
>JAFGRR010000248.1 GCA_016935035.1 Phycisphaerae bacterium
CCCGAAGAAAACGCCGTCATGACCGAGCAGTTCGACTTCTATAAGAAGATCATCGCGCTGCGCAACCAGCACACGGCCTTGCAGGTCGGGAGCTTTGAGAACCTGCTCGTCGATGATGAAGCGGATGTCTGGGCGTTCATGCGTGCCGACGACAATGAACGCGTCATCGTCGTGCTGAATGCGTCCGACCAGCCGCGCGAAGTCACGATCGAGGTGCCGGATGGTGCACCGGCCGAATGGTCCATCGAACTCGACGGCGGCGACAAGATCACCGCCGAGGATGGCAGGTTCACGATCGAGGTGCCGGCCATCGGCGGCAAGATCCTCAGCGCGGCCAAGTAAGGCACCGCAGGATTGCGGAATCAGACTGCTCCCGATGAAAGCCCGGCCAGTAATGGCCGGGTTTCTTGTCCGCTCAGCCGGCCTGGTGCCACACCCTTTCAAGGGTGGGGGACTAACGCCAGCCACCATCTCGGGTGCCATGGGCAGGTTCCCAGACCCGCCCGTGCGAACACACCCCAAGAGCACCCCGATTCCTCACCGAGGCACACATCGCCATCACCACCGAACACCAAACAGCCACCGGCATCCTAACCCCGGCGAAGACATCTTCGCCGTCCCCTTCGTCGCTTCGTCGCTATTCCCATCCCCGGGTTTCCTTTCCATTCCCACCGCAGTACCCTGACCGCACAACACTCGACACTCTCTCAACCAGGATCGACCATGACAACCTCATCCATCGCGTCGCTCGCCCCCCAGTCCGTCTGGCACTTCTTCGCCAAGCTCGCCGCCGTCCCGCGCCCGTCAAAGCACGAGGAGCGCATCCGAGTCGCTACGCAGGAACTCGCCGCCGAGCTAGGTTTTGAGTGTCGCGAGGATGCCGTCGGCAACATCGTCATCAAGGTGCCCGCCACGCCCGGCCATGAGCAAACCCCCGCCGTCGTGCTCCAGGGCCATCTCGACATGGTCTGCGAAAAGACGCCAACCTCGAAGCACGATCCACAGCGCGACCCGATCGCCCTCGTCCTGGACAAGGACGACGCCGGCCAGGCAATCGTCCGCGCCGATGGCACCACGCTCGGCGCCGACAACGGCATCGGCGTCGCCATGGCCCTCGCCGCCGCCACCGATCCGAACGTCAAGCACGGCCCGCTCGAACTCCTATGCACCATCGACGAAGAGATGGGCATGACCGGCGCCGCCGCCCTTGAGCCCGGCTTCTTCAACGGCAAGACCTTCATCAACCTCGATTCCGAAGAGGACGACATTCTGTACATCGGTTGCGCCGGCGGCGGCGACACCTTGCTGACCCGCGATTTCACCACCGAGCCCATCGCCGCCGGTGACGATTGCTGCCACCTCAGCATCACCGGCCTGCGCAGCGGCCACTCCGGCAGCGACATCCACCGCAATCGCGGCAACGCCATCAAGGTCCTCGCCCACGCCCTCGCCGACGTCACCGGCATCCGCGTCGTCACCATCGCCGGCGGCAGCAAGCGCAACGTCATCGCGCGCGAGGTCGAGGTCTGGCTCGCCGGTCCGAAGGGCACACTCGCCACCCTGACCGAAGCCGCCGAACAGGTCCGCGACGAGGCCTCCGCCGTCTCCGACGAGCCCGACCTGCGCATCACGGTCACCCGCGCCGAATCCGCCGGCACCATCCGCGCCCTGTCAGTCGCCGACACGCGCCGCCTGATCGACGCCCTGCTGGCCCTGCCCCACGGCGTGCTCGAAATGCACCAGCAGATTGCAGGCCTGGTCCAGACGTCCAACAACGTCGCGACCATAGCCTCCAGCCTCGGCGAAGACTCCCGCCTGCGCGTGACCATCGGCATGCTCAGCCGCAGTTCGGTCGATTCACGCATTACCCGCACGCGTGCCCAGATCGCCGCCGTCGGCCGCCTGCTCGGCGCCTCGGCGGAGTTCGGCAACTGCTATCCTGGCTGGAATCCCGACCTCCAATCGCCACTGCTGGCCACGTGCCAACGCGTGTATGAGCGGCTGTTCGGCGAGAAGCCGCTGACGACCGCTATCCACGCCGGTCTCGAATGCGGCATCATCGGCCGACGTCTGGGCCCGCTCGACATGATCTCCTTCGGCCCGCGCATCGAAGGTGCGCACACAACCAGCGAGCGCGTCTACGTCGAGTCGGTCGGCAAGTCGTACCGCTTCCTGGCCACCATCCTCGCGGAGTTCGCCGGCTAGCGCGAGGTTCACACATATGCGGCGTCAGGCCTCCAGCCTGTGAGAACCGCGCTTGCTCGCCACCCGCAATCCGATATTGTGTAGCCCGCTGACATGAGTGCCCGACGCACGCCGCCGGAGACCAGCCGCATGGATATCGAACAGCCGAAGACTCCACGAGAATACAGCCCCAGGCGTAGCAGCGTGCTCGGTGCGCTAAAGGTCCTGCTGCGCACGCGCATCTCCGCGGGCGTAATCACGGTCATCCCGGTCGTGGTGACCATCTGGCTGGTGTTGCTGATATTCGGCCTCATCAAGAACACCACGCAGCGCGCCGTCGAGGCCTATCTGCTGAGCAACACCGAGACGCCGACCGGCATGGTCACGCTCGAGTCGCTGCACTTCGACCTTGAGGGCTACGAGGCGCTCAAGGCCAAGCGCGAACGCGTCGGCATGAACATCAACCGCGACGAGTTCTTCGACTTCTTCCCCTGGCATGTGCGCTGGGGTATCCCGGTGTTTTCCGTGCTGCTCACGATGTTCCTGCTGTACCTGATCGGGCTCTTCACCGCCAACTTGATCGGCCGCCGCATGATAAACACCGCCGAGAGCATGCTCGACCAGGTGCCATTGATCAAAACGGTCTATCGCGCGATCAAGCAGATTCTGCACTCGCTCTCCGGCGACCAGTCGCAGAATTTCCAACGCGTCGCGCTGATCCCCTTCCCGCAGGAACGCATGCGCTGCGTCGGCTTCATCACGTCCATCTTCCGTGACTCCATCACCGACGAGGAGCTCGCCACCGTCTTCATCCCGACCACACCCAACCCGACCACCGGATACCTGCAAATCCTCCGGCGGAAGGAACTGGTCGAGCTGGACTGGAGCGTGGAGGAGGCCGTCCGCACGATCATGTCGGGCGGCATCCTGCGGCCTGATTTCCTGACGATCGTGCCCAACAGCGACAAGCGGCACATCGAAGCGCTCAAGGCCAACCCCGAACTGACGGCCCCAAAGAACGAAGGCGACCAACCGGTGTAGCGGCCAACGTCTCGTCGGCCGTCCTCCACCTGCCCAATCAAGCCGCGTGCTCATTCGCGTCGGCCGGTGCGTGACGCCCGTGATCGCGACGCAGGTTCAGCAGCAGCCCGCTGAACACGTAGGCGTATGCCAGCACAACCAGCAGCAGCGGCGGCGAGTGCCATCCGATGCCGATGATCACCACCAGCCACACGAGATGGATCGGCGGATGTCGGCGCCGGACGTACATGTTGAAGACGTGCACGTAGTCCAGCCGGCTTGTCATCAGCAGGCCCAGGATGAAAGCGGCCGGCAGCATCAGAATGCGCACCGCGGTGGCGTAACGCCCCACGACTTCCGGATCCTCGTGCAGCACGAGCAGCGCCACCAGTGCCACGGCCGCGCCGGGAACGGGCAATCCGCTGAACTTCTTCTTCGCCAGGGCGTCATGCGTGTTTTCGACGTTGTAACGCGCCAGGCGAATCGCCGCGCAGCTCACGTATACGATCGCACACAGCAAAGCGATCCGCCACTCCGGCTTCGAGACGATCGGGTCCCCCTCGCTCTGAACCGCCAGCGGCAGCAGAACCGCCAGCAGCAGCACCACCG
>JAFGRR010000023.1 GCA_016935035.1 Phycisphaerae bacterium
AAGCTCAGCGGCACGCAGCTCCCCGGCGGCGCCGTGCCGGTCACCGCCTGCGGCGCGGCATCCGCCGGCGACGTTGTCGGCGTATCGACCTCGCCAGCCGCCAGCCGCACCTCCTGCACACGCTGCAACCGGTTGTCGATGAACAGCGAAATGTCCGTCGTCACCGGCTCCGATCCGAAATTCTGCACCTGCATGAAGACGCTGACCAACTCGGGCTGCTCGTAGTTCCGCTGCACGCGCAACGCAGTTATGCCGACGTTGTCACGCGTCTCGCCGATCGGAATGTACTCCAGCGCCCCGTAGCGCAGCCGCACCTGGTCCAGGTCGGCCACGCGCCCATCCGAAAACAGAATCGCCTTCGAGCCCTGTTGAACCTCGTCCGGATCAACGTACGCCTCGGCCAGCGTCAACGCCTCATGCAGGTTCGTCGGCGCGTCGGTCGGCTCGATGTTCTCGATTACGTCAACCAGATCGGTGGTGTTGGTCGTGAACGGTGCCACCACACTCGCCCGCTCGGCGAACTCGATCACCATCACCCGCGTCTGCGGCGTGTCGGACCCGAATGAGAACCAACTACTGCCGGTGCGATTGAGCTGCCGCACCAACCCGACGGCCTGCTCCTTGGCCAGTTCCAACCGCGTGCAGTCTTCCTCGCGCGTGTTCATCGACGCCGAGTGATCGATCAGCAGGATCAGGCTCGCCTCGTCCGGCACAGTGGTTTCGATCATCGGCCGCGCCAGCGCCAATATCGCCCCCGCCAACACCAGCAGTTGCAGCAACAGTAGCAGGTTTCGCCGCAGCCGCTGAAACGGCGCATTGACCTGAAGATCCTGCACCGCCCGCTTCCACAAAAACGTCGACGAGATCGGCTCTTCGCGCCGCCGCAACTTCAGGAAGTACAGCAGCACCAGCGCCGGCACAACCACTGCCGCGATGCCCGCCGCCACCCATGGACTGAGAAAGGTCACCGCAAGAGCCCCCGTTGACGAAGATATGTCATCACCAACACGTCAAACGGCACGCGGGTGTTCGTGAACAGGTACGTGATGCCCCGCCGCGTGCAATGGTCCTTCAGGGCCGTGCAATACGCCGTCAGGTTGGCCTTGTAACGCTGAAGCAGCAGCTTGCTGATGGTGACCTCGGCCAGATCCTCATCCTCGACGTCACGCAACTTCAGATCGCCGACCAATTGCGGGTCAATCTCATCCGGCGATAGTGTCTGAATGCAATAGATATCGAGGTTGCGGCTCAGCAGATAGCGGATACCCGCTTCGTAGCCGCCCTTGTCCATGAAATCGCTGATGACGATCGCCACGCCCCCGCCGCGATGCCGCAGCGCAAACCGCCGGGCTCCTTCGTGGAAATTCGACGCCCCCTCCAGCGGAATATCGTCGAGAAACTTGATGACCTGCCCCGCCATGCGCCGCCCGCGCACGCCGACCATCTCCTGCACCAACCCCCCGGCGAACGCATACAGATTCACGCGGTCGTAATTCACCAGCCCAATGTACGCCAGCGCCGCCGCCACGCGCTTGGCATACAACCCCTTGTGCGGATCCCCCCAATCCATGCTGCCCGAAACATCGACCAGCACCGAGACGTTAAGGTCTTCCTCTTCCATGAACAGCTTGATAAGAAGCTGCTCCAGCCGGGCATAGACGTTCCAGTCGAGAAACCGCAGATCATCGCCGACGACATAATTGCGATAATCCGCAAACTCAACGCTCTGCCCCTTCTTCTTACTCCGCCGCTCCCCCTTCATCCGCCCAACGAAGATCTTGCGCGAGAGAATCTCCAACTGCTCGAGCTTATCCATAAACTCGGGCGAGAGCAGTGGCTCGTCATTCCCACGTTGTTTAGGCCTGGTAGCCAATTCTCAATTCACCTCAGCCGCACGAATGCCACCATGTAGCGGCCGACGTCCCGTCGGCCGTCTTCTCGCGGACAGCCTACTCGTCCCGCCCGCCGTCCTCACCACCAACTCCACACTGTCGTCGAAGCAGGGCGTCAGGCGACAACCTGGATGCCAACCACTCGTGTATCGCGACCCATTCCTGAAGTTGCTGCACGTTCACGCTGAACGCGAGGTCCTTGCCATTACTCCTCGCTGTAAATGAGACCCCTTCAGCATTCAGGCGGTCGACGGCTTCCTGAAAGCCATCCTCCCCATGCCTCAACTGAACGTAAGCACGGTCCTTCTTCTTTCGCCCATAAATCCACACTCGAGCAGTCCCACCCACGGACAGAGATACATAGGATTCGAAGTACTTAACTTGGACTTCGCCGTAAAGCTTCTCAAGCAGCGTCTTGTACCACCTAGCGCACTCGAGCGCTCCCGGGTAGTTGTCAGCCGCGTGTGCCTCGTCGAACGCCCCGCCGGGGGGCGGATCGTCGTCTTCTGGTTCCTCGTAGGAATCTACGATCTTTGTGAAGTGTAGCGCTCGGCTTTCGCCAATCTGGACGACATTCACCTGGATTCCGATGATCGGGACAGCCATGCCCAGAAGGTGAACCACATTGAAGAACCGATTCGTGATTTCCTCTGCAACCAACACTGCCTTATGACTTCGGCTGGGCCAACGGCGTTTTTCGGCGTCCCAATACTCGATCGTCCTGATAATGTGCGATTCATTCGTGGCACCGAGTTGGAGCTCAACCTCGAACATGGAGTCGTCTTCGGGGTTCTTCAGCAGAATGTCGAGCCTACCACCCTGCGGCTGAGTCCTCTCACGAGCAACGGCTTGCAGATCTCCCAACCCCAGAATCGACGGATCCGCGAAGATCCTCTCCTGAAGCCAGTACTCGTTCAGTCCGCAGTCACGAATGGAAACGACCGTGGCCGTGTCAATGTCGCTCATCTACTGCCTCCCCAATGTAGCGGCCAACATCCCGTCGGCCGTCGTCTAACCGAACGCCGCGCGCCACGTACCGGCCTACCGCTCGCTCCAACACCACGGACGCACATCGTAACGAGCAAAGCCCCATCAGCCACGTCACCACGGGGGTGACGGGATCTTTCGGCGAAGCCTGTCCCTTGCCGAAGGCCATGCTCTTGTGACCACCGCCGTCCTGCCCACAACCATGCATCGCGACACCGCCAACACCGTCCCGGCATACGTTCAACGCCAACTTATCGCGTGAGGGCATCTCGGACACACCAACAAATCCTCCCCAAAATCTGCGAAATCTGCGGATGCTGTAATTGGTCCACAGATTTCGCAGATTCATCTTCTGCGGTCCGCCGTGAAGATCAGTCGCTCGTACTCCAGGGACGCCAAACCGAAGTTCAGGAGCAAGCCGACTTCCACTCTCGTTGCCTTCAGGTAGTTGATCACCTGAGCCCGCTCTCGACCTGTCAAGCCGCCTATCGCCTTGAGTTCCACGATCACGGAATCGAAGCACACAAAATCCGCGCGGTATGTCGTGCGAAGCTCCCTGTCCTTGTAGCAGACGGGCATGTCCACCTCTCGGCGGTACGGGACCTCGCGCAGCGACAACTCCCACTCCAGCGCCTCCTGATACACGGCTTCCAGAAACCCGCCGCCAAGCTCACTATGAACCTCCATCGCCGCCCCGATGATCGCATGAGTCCGCGGATCACGTATTTCACTCACACCTTCCTCCCCATCTGCGAAATCTGCGAAATCTGTGGAGCGTTGTCTTGATCCGCCGATTACACAGATTGCACAGACGCTGCGGATTGACCGAGCGCCCCAGCCTATGCAACGTCGGCTGACGTCCGTATCACGCCGCCGCTTCCGCCGTTGTCGGCGTCTTCTCCATCAAATCCGCCACCACGTCATCCGTGCTCATCCCCTCGGCCTCACCCTCGAAGTTCAACAGCAGCCGATGCCGCAACGCCGGCGTCAGGGACTTCTTCACATCGTCAAAGCTCGCGTTGTAGCGCCCGTCGAGCATGGCATAGATCTTCGCCGCCAGCGCGATCGCCTGGGCGCCACGCGGGCTCGAACCCCAGCGCACGTACTTGTTCACCATATCCGTCGCGTACGCGCTGTTCGGATGCGTCGCCAGCACGCAGCGGATCGCGAAATCCTGCACGTGCGGCGCCATCACCACTCGCTGCGCCAGCGCCTGGCCGCGGATGATCTGCTCGCCGCTCAGCACCGGCTCAATCTTCGGCGTATGCCCCGATGTCGTGCGATCGAGGATCACCTTCAAGTCCTCGCGATCCGAGTACCCCACGATCAGTTTGAAGAAGAAGCGGTCGAGCTGCGCCTCGGGCAGCGGATACGTCCCCTCCTGCTCGATCGGGTTCTGCGTCGCCATCACGAAGAACGGCTCTTCGAGCTTATACCTGTGTCCGCCGGCGGTGATGCCCTTCTCCTGCATCGCCTCCAGCAGTGCCGATTGCGTCTTGGGCGTGGCGCGGTTGATCTCGTCCGCCAGACACATCTGCGTGAACAGCGGCCCCTGCTGAAACTCGAAGCCGCGTCGGCCGGTTTGCGGATCTTCCGTGATGATGTTCGTGCCGATGATGTCCGCCGGCATCAGGTCAGGCGTGAACTGAATCCGCGTGAACTTCAGGCTCAGCGCCTGCGACAGTGTGCGAATCAGCAGCGTCTTGCCCAACCCCGGCACGCCCTCCAGCAGCGTGTGCCCGCCGGCAAAGAGGCACACCAACACCGCTTCGACGACGTCGCCGTGCCCCACGATCATCTTGCCGACTTCGTCACGCAGCTTCGCGAATTCATCACGAAATGCCGTCACCGCCTGTTCGACCTGCGCTTGCTCGCCCATTGCCATCCGTGTGCTCCATTGGAAACGCGTGCCGCGCACCGTCGGCGACACGCCCCGCC
>JAFGRR010000249.1 GCA_016935035.1 Phycisphaerae bacterium
ACACGGAGCTCCACATTAGCAGCTTGACTGTGCGGCCATGGCGCAGCCACGCGCGTTCGCCGGCTGCGATGAATGGCATCACGAAGGTTGACATCAGGCATAGGCCGACAAGCCCGCCGGCGATCGCAACGAGTGTCAGCACAAATTCCTCGGTCCGCATGGGGTGGAAGTAGGCCTCCATCGTCATCCGAGCGAGCGGCAGTCGGATCATCTGCCACGGCGTCAGATCGGATACCGCGATCCCGGCGGCCACCTCACTCCATATTCTGAGCCACGGGTCGGCAGCCACGACCCACGCCGTCAGGATCAGCGATAGCAGTACGGCCGTGGTGGCCTTGAGCCATGAGGATTGTGCAAGCCGATGCCCGAGACACCCGGGGACGATGAGCACCCCCACATACGCCGGCAACGTCAACAGCCACCCGATCGCGGGTGAGACCGGCGGCGTTGCGGAAATTGGCCAATGCTCTGGAACGTGTTGCGGTTGTTCGCCTGTCGTTGGTTCGTTGCTCATTCAGTCATGTCCCCCGGCGTCACTACCATTGGCTACGGTAAATGTCCTCGCGCGGAAGGCTGAACACTATATCGCCTTTGGCACTGTTATAGCGATGCTCCCAGCCGTCATCGTTGGGACCGTTGTGGCCGATCGAGTACAGAGTGTACGCAACTTCTTCGCGTCTATATCGCAATGGCTCGTCGCTGAATGGATCAATTGGCAGCTCATCCATATAGGCCGGCACCAGCTCGCTCAGCTCTGCCGGATAGCATCCCCGATCGCGGTGGTACTCATTGAGCGCAAGCATCGCCAACGTACCACGCCTTCTTGCGAGTTGGTCAAGCAAGCGCACGCGCCAATGGAGGGCTACAGGCCCTTGCCAGTAGCGATACAGCAGCGGATGGCACAGTGCGCCGAATTCCGGCTCGTACACGTGGCGGGCTATGCGACGCGCGCACTCCGATCCTGATAGGCTCACATATTCCTTTTCCGTCTCGAACGTGCGCCAAGCGGCTTCGAGTGCCTCGGCGCGGCCGTCGTAGAGCCCTGACGCGATACTCCATAGTGTGTTCGGCGTCAGACCCCAATCCGTTCGCAACCCGTTAGTCGTCTCCAGTACGGCCCACCCATCGCCCGAGCCGTTGTCTGTGTAGAAGCAGTCGATGAGCATCAGCCGCTCTTCGTGCATTGCCTGGATGCGCTTCGCGAAGATTTCGTCGATCGGCGGCAGTCCCAAGATGGTCTGGCGAATGTCCGCGACGATCGCGGTGTCCAAGTGTCTTTCCTGGCACATGTGCCCCAGTTCGGCGAGAACTGCATGCTCGGCGATCAGTTCCAGCGGCACGTTGTCCCGTCCGACCAGTGCCCGCGGTCGCCCCAGCCAAAGTACAACCTTCAGTTGCTCCCAGGCCGCCAGCGCGTCGTCACTGCCAGCGTGCAGTGCTCGACTCCGCGCGGTCAGCACAAGGATCAATGCACGGAGCCCTCCCCTGGGCAATGTGATCGAACTGTTGGTTCGTTGGTTGTTGTCTGGCGGGACGAAAGGTCGTCCCCGGCAGGTTCGTAGTGTTTCGCAGGCCGTCGTGACCTCATCGGATAGCAGGAACGCCGCCGCTGCGCGAAGATGTGGCCTGTTCTCCGGGTCCCACGGGCCCGACAGCACATCGTCGAATTCCAACTCCGAGTGATCGTGACTCCTATCCGACTCCACACCTTCGGGCGGCTTTGCGTCAAATGGTTGTGGTGCGAGCAGCACAACCATCGCCGCACGTATTTCGTCGCTCACATCATCATGAGAGGGGACCGGCAACGCGCACAGCCACGTTTGGTAGTCGGCGAGTGTCTTGGGCGGCATGGTCGTTATGCGCGCATAGGTATACCACGTGAACAACGCCGCCGACACCAACAGAACCACCGCGGCGACGCTCAGGATGATTACACATCGAGTCCGACCGCCGGTTTGCTTGGCGTTGTCAGTTTCCCCATTCACCTGCTACTCCCCACGGTCAGTCATACGAAACACGAGTGTTACCTACCCCGCCACAAACGCCGCCCATTTCTCCCGTTTCGGCGGCGGGGTCAGCAGGCTTACGATCACTAGCAGGCCGATCGAGACCAGAATTGCCGGCAGGACGGCGTCTAGGGCGGCCAGATTGTCGGGCAACCTGGCTTTCAGCACCGCTTCCCACACAACCGTCGTCAGCGCGCCGCCCGTTATGCCCGCCGCGGCGCCGGCGGCCGTGGCGCGACGCCAGAAGAATGTCGCCATCAGGGCCGGCGTGATCGATGCGCCGTAGACGGTGTAGGCCCACAGCGCGACCTCGAAGAACTTCTCGCTGAACACCGATACGGCAAAAGCCACGACGCCGAGCAGGACCACCGTCAGGCGTGAGACCGCCACCAGCCGCTGCTGTGACGCACCTGGCACCAGAAACCGGTGATACACGTCGCGGACCAGCGAGTTCGACGACACGAGCAAGAACGAGTCCGCCGTCGAGACGATGATCGCCACCGCCGCCCCCAGCAGGCCCGCCGCCAACAGCACCGGCATGTGGTTCTTGGCGGCCAGCAGGATGACGTGCCCATGCTCGGCCTTCGGCAGTCCCGGCTCCATCGCCGACGAAACGAACGCCAGCGCGATGATCGCGACCTCGACCACCAGCACGCAGCCGATCAACAGCCACGCCGCCCGCTGTGCCGTGCGCGCACTGCTCGCCGCGAAGAACCGCTGATATAGGTTCGCCTCGCCCATCACCAGCAACACCGGCGGCAGCATGAAGTTGATCGCCATCACCCCCGTGATCGGCCCGATCAGTTTCAACTTCTCCGGCGTCGCGGCGAACACCGCCTCCACCCCCTGCACGCCGCCGACCGCGTGCAGCAGATACGGCAGCCCGATCGCGATGCCGATGATCATAACCACGCCGTTGACCACATCGGTGTACGCGACCGATACCAGCCCGCCGAGCACCGTGTAGCCGATGATGAACATCGCCGCGAGCACGCTGCCCCACGACGCGTCGGTCCAAGCCGTGTTCTGGCGCAGAAACGTGTTCAGTCCCACGAGATTGGCGTTGCACCACTCGGCCAAGTCGGGATAGATCGTGTGAATTACCGCCCCACCGGCGCGGTACTGGTAGCTTACGATCGTCAGATACGCCGTGATGATCGCGACCGTGCTCAGCACGCGCGGCAGCAGCCCGAAGCGTTCCTCGATGATGTCCTGCACCGTCAGCCGCTCAAACCGCCGCACGCGGGCGGCGACCGTCGAGAGTATAAGAATGCCGAGCGTGCTGCCGATCGGCATCAAGGCCATGGCGATGCCGACTTCGTACGTCTTCTCCGCGTTACCGATCAGGCTGCCGGTGCCGATCCAGGTCGCCAGCATCGTCCCGACCAGCACCGGCACGGTCAGCTTGCGACCCGCGACCGCGAAGTCCTCCTGCGTCCGAATTCGTCGCGAGTGCCACGCTCCATAGCCGATCAGCGCCAGCAAATACGCCAGGATGAACATCGGTATGAGCATGGTTCCGGTCGTCTGTTCCGCGAGCAGGTACATGGCGAGTGTCCAACATGGGCCCGAAGTGGTCAGCGTTCAACGCGGCCGGAGTCTAGCGCCGCCACTCGCGCATGTCTACTCAC
>JAFGRR010000250.1 GCA_016935035.1 Phycisphaerae bacterium
CCCGCTCGACTTCTTAGGACGCCCGCGTGTCCGGAACCGACAGTCAATCCACCACGCTGACGCGCCTACGCCTTAACCAGGCCGCCACGCGAGCCCTGCGCGCAAGCGACGTCCGCATGGCCACGCTCATCAAGCGGATAGGCCCATATACGCCCGAACTGACGACCGACCCGTTCACGGCGCTCGTCGGATCGATCGTCCACCAACAGGTCTCGCTAAGCGCGGCTGCGGCGGTCCTGCGTCGCCTGCGTGACGCCTGTCCGCGACGCCGAGTGACCCCACCAGCGATCCTCGCGCTGGATCAGGCGGCGTTGCGTGGTGCCGGCGTGTCGCGGCAAAAGGCACGCTATCTGCACGATCTGGCGGCCCACTTCGCCGATCGCCGACTGACGCCCGCCAAGCTGCGCCGCATGTCCGACGACGAGGTGATCGACGCCACCACGCGCGTCGTTGGGATAGGGCGCTGGACCGCGGAGATGCTCCTGATCTTCTGTCTGGAACGCCCGGACGTGTGGCCGGTCGATGATCTCGGGCTCAGGCGTGCGCTGCAGTACTTCATGAAACTGGACGAATTACCCGAGGCGCGCGACATCGCCGAGGTCGGCGAGCCGTGGCGACCCTACCGCACCTACGCCACGTGGTATCTATGGCGCAGCCTCGAAGCCCTCCTGCCGCCGGCCATCGCCTGACACGGACGGTTCTCGATAGACGGCGTCCGTGTGCCGAGTCACAGTCGGCTTACCAACTCAGACCGCCGCGCAGCGGGCGTTTGCGGTCCTTTCTCTGCGGCATCGGCTCCGGAAGCTGGTCCGTCGGCCCGTGCTGGTCGGGAGCGACCTTTAGCGACAACGAAATCCGCCGCTGGTCAAGCTTCACATCGATTACGCGGCACTCGACGACATCGCCGATCTTGACGACATCGCCCACCTGGTTCACGCGTTGGTGGCTGAGTTCGGAAATGTGAGCCAGCCCCTCGATGCCCTCTTCGAGCTGGATGAACGCGCCGAACGGCGCGATGCGCGTGACGGCACCTTTCACCACGCTATCGACGGCGTAGCGTTCCTCGGCGCCCTGCCACGGATCCTCGGACATTGCGCGCAGACTCAGGCTGATCCGCCGTCGCTCTGCGTCAACCGCCAGCACTGACACGCGAACGTGGTCGCCGGGGCTAACAATGTCCTTGGGGTGCTTGACGCGTTGTGTCCAACTGAGCTCGCTGATGGGGATCAGCCCCTCGATGCCGGGTTCGAGTTCGACAAAAGCGCCGAACTCCATGAGCCGCGTGACGCGTCCCTCGATGGTAGCGCCGGCGCGGTAGTTGGCCTCGACGAGATTCCACGGGTCCGGGGCCAGCTGCTTCAGTCCGAGCGAAATGCGGTTGCGCTTGAGATCGAGCTTCAGAATCTGCACGTCGACCTCGTCGCCGACCTTGACCATGTCACGCGGGTGTGATAGCCGAGCATAGCTCATGTCGCTGACGTGCAGCAGGCCCTCGATGCCGCCGATGTCGACGAAAGCTCCGAAATCCACAATGCGTTTGACGACGCCGTGGCGCTGCTCGCCCTCGGCTAGCTCGCCCTTGATCTGCTCACGGGCCTCCTCTAGCCGGCGTTCAAGCACGCGCCGGCGACTGACGAGCACATTGCGTCCCCGGCGGTTGATCTCAGTGATCTCGCATTCGAGTCGCCGGCCGACGAAACCGTGGAAATCCTCATGCCGTTCGACGTCCACCTGGCTCTTGGGCATGAACGCGCGGACGCCGTGGATGCTGAGCTCGAGTCCGCCGATGTTCGTTCCGGTGACCTTGGCCTCGATCGTGTCGCCGACCCTGATCGAGTCCCAGTCGGCCTCGGTGCGCGTCTCGCGGAGTGAGAGGCGCATCTGGCCGGAGTCCCGGTCAAAGCCGTGCGGGATGAACTCGAAGACCTGGCCGACCTGCGGCGGGTTCTCGGGCTCGAACTCGTCGAGCGCTATGAAGCCCTCGGCCTTGCCGCCGTAGTCCACGAAGACGTCATGATCTCGCACGCCGACAATGCGTCCGCGAATGCGGCCGCGCTCGCCGGTGTGCGGATTGCCGGACTCGTGCGGCGTGGAACCACTTAGCGTGTCGGGAGAAATCCCATCAAGCGCCTGTTCCATCTCACGCTTCAGCGCGTCGTCATCGAGATCGTGGGGATTCACGTCCACTGCGTCACCGTTGTTCTGGGATATCGACTGGGCGGCCCTATTTCGGACAACCTCTATCCTATGAAGACAGACCGAGCACACCGCGCGACGCGCGAGCACTCAGCCCGTCACACTCTATGTATCGTCAAGCTGGGACACTACCAACCAAGCTCCGAGGGCCAGAAAAATGCCAAAACCGGCGACATCGGTAATCGTCGTCAGAATGATGCTCGACGACTGGGCCGGATCGAATCCCAGGCGCCTCATCGCCCAGGGAACAAAGGCGCCGCTGACGGTTGCGATCATCATACACAACAATATCGCCCCGCCCAACACCAGCGCCAACCGGATATCCCGCCACCACAGCCAGGCGGCCAGCCCCGCCACCGATCCCGTCGCCGCCCCGCTGGCGATCCCAATGATCAGATTCCGCGACAAAAGCGTCAGAAGTGCGAGCCCGCGTGTCTCGCCGGTGGCAATCCCCCGAATGACGACAGCCATCGTCTGGGCCCCGCTATTGCCGGCCTGGCCGGCAACTACCGGCATCAGCACCGCCAACACGGTGAGCTTCGCCAACTGCGACTCGAACATGCTCACGACGCTCGCCGCCACGAACGCCGTCCCCAGGTTGACCATCAGCCACGGCAGACGCCGGCGCAGCGTTATGGTTAGCGGCGAATCGACGCGTTCGTCGGCACCGGCACCCACCATGACCTGCATGTCTTCGGTGGCCTCTTCCTCGATGATCTCAACCACATCGTCGATGGTGACTATGCCCAGCAAGCGGTTGTCCTCGGCCACGACGGGCAGTGCGTAGTACCCGTACTTGCTGAGCATCGACGCCACTTTCTCGCGGTCCATCGTTACCGGCACGCTGACGATCTTGTTGATCATGATCTCATGCAGGCACTTGGTTTCCGGCGCCAGGATGAGATCCCGCAAGGAGAGCACGCCAACCAGACGGTGCTGGTGATCCACCACGTAGGTGTAGTAGATTTGCTCGGATTCATGGGCGATCGTGCGCAGATCGGTGATCGCATCGGCGACCGTCAGATTCGCCGGCAATGCGACGACCTCGGGCGACATGATGCCGCCGGCGCTCTCCTGCGGATACGTCATCAGGTCTTCGAGTTCGGCACGCTGGGCGTCGGGAAACGTGCGCAGGATTTGCGCCCGATTCTCGGGCGGCAACTCGGCCAACAGGTCGGCGGCATCATCAAGGGCCATCAGGCTCAGCGCCGTGGCCGCCGCCTCCGGCTCCATGTCCTCGATGATCTCCTCCGCGTCCGCCTCGTCCATCTCTTCGAGAGCATCAGCGGCGGCCTCCGGCGGCATCGCCTCCAGCACATCGGCGCCAGCGCCAGGTGGCAGCGCTTCGAGCGCATCCGCCACATCCGCCGGATGCTCCTCGGCCAACGCCTCCGGATGGGTAATGTCCGGCTCGCGCGGTTCTTCGACCTTCGATTGGATGTCCTGGTCGGTCATCTGCGTGCTTTCGGCTGTGCGTCAGCTTGGTCGGAATCTCGACGCGCGGGCTGTCGAGTAGCCCCGACCGGCTCAATGGAGCCGTGCAGACGCCACATTTGCACTGCCGCCCACAGAAATGCAAGGGCCGCCGCCACAAACGGGACAGTAAAACTGCCGGTGAGCTTGTAGCAGCCCATCGACAGTCCCTGAAAGAGTATGCCGCGTACGCCAACCATTGTGGCGTGAATCGCGACGTACTGCGGTACTCTGCCAGCGCTTCCGGCCAAAGTGACAGGCCCGAGCATCCATCCCATGAAGACGCCCGCCAGCCCGAAACCGAACACGACACTGGCCAGCGTCACGCCGGCCACCGAGGTCGCCACGGCCAGCAACACCGGATAGAGGGAAAGCATCGCGAACGCGATCGCCGATGTCCGCATGGGACCGAGTCGATCCATAAGCCAGCCCATCGGCATCATCAGCAGCAGCGTGGCCAAGCTGCGGGTGAATTGTGTCGAGTGCGCGAATTCCTCGTAGTGCATGCCGAGCCGGTCCGTCGCCATCACGGGTAGCAACGCCTCACAGAACATGAACGCGGCCCCGTACGTCATGAACGCCAGTTCGTACTTCAGAAACCGGCGATCAGCACGCAGGATGCTGCCCATGTTCAGCAGTGGCGTCACTAGGGCACGCCAGGAGCGCGCGGTGTCAATCAACCTGCGCACTCGCGGCCGCGCCCGACGCACCAGCCATAGCAGCAGCGTTATACCGAGGAGGTTGGTAACGGCGGCGGCGGGGAAGAAGATGCGAAAGGCGCCGCTGTGGTTGTCTAGCCACAGCCCCAGGAAGTAGGCGGCGCCCATCCCGCCGGCCAACTGCATCATCGAGAGAATCCCGTAGGCCCGCCCACGTATCGCGTCCGGATAGAACCGCTTGAGCAGCACGCCGTTGGCGGGTGCCCACCCAGCCATGCCGGCGCAGGAGATAACGTGGCATGCAAGCATCTGCCAGTAGTCTTGCGCCAGCCCGATGCAACCCAGCGGAAACACCGAGAGCAACCACAGCAGCATCAGATAGCGCCGCAGTGTCCAGCGTTGCAGCAGGTCGTTCCAGAAGATCGAAGCCATCAGGAACGCGGGCACCGAGCTTGTGACGAGCGTGGTCTGCCAATCGCTGGCTGCGAATTGCAGGCGTGCCAGAATGGGGACGAGCCAAGCCAGGTTGGTGACCGCCAGCACGCACATGAAGGCCATGTGGCCCATCAGCAGCGTGCCGGGTGGGAGCGGCGCGCGGCCGACGTTGACGCCCAACTGGCGTCCAAGCCACGCACCCTGATGGCTCCCTGGCGACATATTGAGTCCCTGGTTGGGATTGGGTTCACCGTCGTGGCAACGCGGCGAGACATCGCCGGCCACAATCACCAATCAGCAAATGCTATCGTGGCGGTGAGCGGTCGGGTAGGCGGGGGCCTTGCGGCCCCGGCCTCCCACAGCACCGTACGTACGGTTCCGTATACGGCGGTTCACGAGC
>JAFGRR010000251.1 GCA_016935035.1 Phycisphaerae bacterium
ATCGCTATCCGTCGCCGAACCGGCAATCGTGGCGCTGTATGCATCGTCTTCAGGCGCACCGGCCGCACTGAACGGGTCGCTCACGAATCGTGGCACACGATTCGTGGGTGTTGCCGAGGCCTCCTGCGAGTTCGGGCTTTGGCCGTATTCGTTGGTTGCCGCAACCACGTAGTAGTAGGTCGTGCCGTGGACGACATCCGTATCGAGGTAGCTGTCAAGGTCTGTCTCGCCAACCGGCGCATAGCCTGTGCCCTGGGTGATGCTACGCTTGACAACGTAGCCCTCGGCGTCCGCCAAGGGGCTCCAGCTCAGGCTGACGGAACCGCCACCGCCCGTGGCAACCAGACCGGTCGGGGTAGCCACCGAGAAACCATCCGTGCTCATGGCGACTTCCATCGAATTCGTGCTTTCGTCGCTCGCGTTCACAGAGGAGATGACGTAGTAGTAGACCACACCGGTGCTGACGCTGCTGTCGACAAAGCTGGCACTCGAAGGGGTACCCACCGAGGAGTAGGACCCGCCGGATACCGTCGAGCGTTTGACATGGTAACTCGTCGCTCCTGCAACGGCCTCCCACCACACGAAGATATTGCTCCCCGACGGCGCAGCCGTCACGTTCTCCGGTGCCGGTGCAACGGGGACGGCGGGAGCGGCGCTGACGGGGTCGGAGTCATCGCTCTCGCCCGTAGCCGAGAGAGCCGACACCACGTAGTAGTATGTGACGGGCGAGTTGGCACCCGTATCACTGAACGACGTGCCCGACGGCGTGGCGATGGTTGTGTAGAGACCGCCCGACGACGCGGCGCGCTTGACGTTGTAGGCAACAGCGCCCGCAGTCGTATCCCACGTCAGGTCGACGCGGTAATCCGCCGGTGTCGCGGCAAGCCCCGTCGGCTTGGCGGGAAGAGCCATCGCCGTGCCGGACGCGACAAAGGAGTCCGCGCTCTCGCCGTTCGTGCCAACGGCCGAGACCACGTAGTAGTAGGGCGTGCCGTTGACAACGGTGCTGTCGGTGTAGTTCGTGACCGATGGTGTCGCGATGGTGGAGAAAGTCCCCGTAGCCGATGCGGAGCGCTTCAGGCAATAGTTCGTGGCCCCCGTCGAAGGCAGCCATGAAAGCACAAGCTCGTCGTCGCCCGGCGTGGCGCACAACAACGTTGGAGGCTGCGGCACGAAGGCACCCACGACAAACGGCGCGTTCGTCTGCACGAGGATATTATCAACCACAGCGCCGGTTTCGTGGAATCCCCGGACGCCGAGGCCGCCGCAGGCGGAGACGCTTGCGTCGTAGAAACCGAGATCCGAGCCAACGAGCGCGTCATCGATGTAAAAATCCCACGTTCTGGCGATATAATCGGCTTTCACGGTGACTCGCGTCCATGTGTCCGTCGCTATCGTCGTGCCGCTGAACAGCGTCGCATTGGTGCCGTCGAAGGCGACGGGGTGACCTGCTCCATTGAAATGTAGGGCATACGTCGTGCCTGCCAAGGGGTATAGCGCAACGTCGCCGAACAGCTCCGGCTTGAGATACACGTCCGTCCAGACGTTGCTCGCTGCCGATACCACGTCATGCTCCATGCTGTAGATCTCCGCGGCGCTATTGGTCAGCATGCGCCCGGCCTGGAGGTCGATCGTGTCCTCATTCTGCACCTCGACTCCCGTGGCAACCCATCCCGCCTGGCCATCGAGATCGCCAAGCAAGCGTTCTTCAAAATCCTCCTTGAACAGGACGTTGCCGTCGCTGATTGCCGACTGGATCACCACATCCACGGCGGAACCGTAAGGTGCAATCGTCCGAGGGGCAGGCGACTGACTCGCCACCCGCTCCCCGTTAATCACGGTGACGCTGCCCAACACGAATCCGGCTGCCGTAAGAAGATCCCTGGCGCTCGTCTGTGTCAGGCCGACCACATAGGGCACCGGGACCAAGTTGGCGGTAACCACATGCACGGGCGCGGACGCAGCCGTTCTGTTCTGGTTCGAACTCGTGTCCCGAGCCGTAACGGTGTAGCTATAGGTCACGCCGGGTGTGAGTCCGCTGTCGGTGTAGACGTTACTTTCCTGCCAACCGCTATCCTGCCCACCTCCGCCGACACAGGTGAAAGAATACTCGACGTCATGGAAATTGGACGCCGTGGCGATCGCCGCCGTGAGCGTGACGGCCGTCCCATCCGGAGACACCACGGCGCTTTGCATGATCATTGGGTTGGGTGCCGGCGGCGTGAGCGTCGGCGTCAGGGCGACCGTGCCCTGCATCACGCTCTCGTAGGTCGGCCCCACGCGGATCTCGTCAAGCATGTGGCCCGACGTGGTCTTAAAGTAGAGCCTACCGATGTCGGCCTGGGGTACCGCAGCCGTGATCGTTGACACGGCGGGGGTCACCAGGAGCGGCTGCCCCCCTGCCTGGACCTCCATCACACGGTAGATTTCGACGGTGTCGGCGTCTTGCGGCGTGGCGCCCCAGATGCAGTGCCCAACGATCATGTGCGGGGTGTCGTATGGCCAGGTACTTCGGGCATTCCAGTCGTTGGGCTCATAGACGCCGGACTGATCATTGGCCAAGGCTCTCAAATCAACGCCTTCGCTCAGATAGAAGCCTACGTTCGCCCCGTTGGCGCCCCCATCGAGGCCGAAGTAGAAGTGGTCGTTTGCGCCCACACTGGAATCCATTGCAAGCATAAGGCTGAACCACAGTTCGTTCCCGTCATCGAACACCGCGTCGCGACTCAAGGCGGATTGGCTCATGAGTCGCGACTTCGTTATCCAGGCGGCTCCGCTCACGGTATACATACTCTTCCCCATCGCGGGGAGCGCCGCGTAGCTCCACGAGCTGCTGGTGACCACGTGACCTGTGGCGTTATGCGAACAGACCCACACGTCTTCAAGCCCCACTTCCGTCGCACCCGATTGTCCGAGCAACGGCCCCTCGGGATAGTCGAATGGCTCGTACACCGTAGCGCCGACGTTCGCCGCCGATACGGTGATGCTGACGGTGGCCGTCGCGATGAGCCCGCCTCCATCCACGACCTCGAATACAAAGCTGTCCTCGCCCTCGTACCCGTAGTCGCTCTTATAGATCGGGTAAGGTGCGGAGCCGGAAAGCGTGCCGTAGGCTGGCTCGGACGTAACATCGAACCCAAGATAGCCGCCCTCCGGGTCGCTACCCGTGAGCGTAATAAGTGTGTCCACTCCCGTCCCGGCAGCGAGTGCCTGGGGATCGGCTGTGGGCGCGGAGTTCGAAGGCCATGCGCCGTCGGCGCCGTAGAGGATAACGTCGACCGTGTCGCGCACAATCGTGTAGCCATGCGCATCGGACATCGTGACTTCGAAACGGTACGGACCCGGTTCGCCGTCGATCAAACTGACGGCGACATCTTTGGCGTCGGCTGTGCCGCTCGCCGAGAAGATGACCGCTCCCGGCCCAAAGACCTTGCGCCATGTGTAGAAGTCAGCGCTCGCCGTGCGCAGCGCGTGGTTGGTCGCGTCCACGTGCAGCATCGTTGCATTGGCGGGTAGTCTCAGCACCTGGTGATCCGCACTGACCGCATAGATCTCTTTCCAGTATCTCAGCGGTGCCGGACTTGCATCGCCCATGATCGCATCGATAACATTCGAAACGGTTATCTTGGCCTCCAGATGCTGGCCATAAAGCCATTGTATCGTCTCCGGATCCGGTTCCACGGTGAGGCACTGACCTGCATATCCTTGGAGACGTTCAGCGGCCAGACTTGGCGAGAAATATTCACCGAACACCTCACACGAGGGAATCCCTTCGGCTACATCATACTGCTCCATGAGCTGTAGGACCTTTGCCTTATCATCGTATCCCCCCATACTATTTGCGGGCGATCTGTATCGGGTGAGTTGTACGAACACGTCGGCCAACTGGAGCATCTCGTCGTACGTGAGCTTGTCGTAAAAGCCACCGGAGTTAAGCCAACCGCGCTCCAACTGATCCGGTGCTTGCGCAACGGCACGCGCGGCTGCGAACAGGATCGCACGATCCAGGCCGACCAGGTTGTGATCCTTCAGCAACATCCCGAACGCCAATCGGGCCATGCGGGTATGGGAATTCTGGTACGGATCGTCATCCGTGTAAGGGAACGGCGGCTTGGCGGTCGACGCGACGGCAATCAGAATGTTCGTAATCTCGGCCATGGCCGCAGCCTTATAGTCCGCGTAGGTATCCACCGGGAACAGTGCGATGGAGGCCTGCCAGCGTACGAGGCTCTCCGGGTCGGTCAAACATGTCACCAGCGTCGGCACGGAGGCGGGATCATGATAGGTGCCGAGCGCTTCACAGACCGCGGCGCGCTCATATCTACTGTGGGCCGCGGTGTTGGTTGCCATCTGGTGCAGGGACGGCAGCAGCACGGCCATGTCAGCGGCTCTCGCGCCCAGCTCTTTTGCGGCCGCGCTGCGGAC
>JAFGRR010000252.1 GCA_016935035.1 Phycisphaerae bacterium
ACCACGCGGCCGGCGGCGTGCCGTCGCATACGCAGACCGGGTTGCACCACTTCCCGACCGCGCACCTGCACAAGCACGGCCACATCGTACACCTGGAAATCAGCGTCAACGTGCTGCACGACAACGGCGAAAAGGTGCTGGTCGGCTTCGCACGCGACGTCACCGAGCGCATGCACGCCGAACAGGAGCTGGCCCGCCTCACACGGCAACAACGCCTGATCCTCGATTCCGCCGGCGAGGGCATCGCCGGCTTTGACCGCGAAGGCAAAATCACGTTCATCAACCCGGCGGCCGCCGCCACGTTCGGCGGCCGTGATCGCCAGCTCATCGGTTGTTCGGCCCACGAGGTCCTGTTGCACTCGACGGCCACGCCGGGCGATTGCGCCATGCCGGATTGCCCAATCTGTCCAGTGTTGAAGGAAGGCCGGCGTTCGACACACACCGCCGGCGAATTCGCCCACGCTGACGGCACGCGTTTTCCGGTCGAGTACTCGATAACCGCCATGCACGCGGGGCATGAGGTCATCGGTGCTGTCCTGACGTTCCGCGACATCACCGAGCGACGCGCCGCCGAGCGCGAGCGTCAAGAACTGCAGGCTCAGATCGAAGCGTCGCGTCGTCTGGAGAGCCTTGGCCTGCTGGCTGGCGGCATCGCCCACGACCTCAACAACATGCTCGCCGGAATTCAGGGCAACGCCGATCTGGCGCTTTCCGATCTGCCACCCGGTTCACCGATCAGCGCGCGCATCGGGCGCATCGTCGCCGTCTGCGAGCGAGCGTCCAAGGTCGTTGACCAGATACTGACCGCCGCCGGCCGCAAGACGCGTGACATGGTCTCGCTCAACCTGACCGATATCACCCGGGACACGGTCGAGTTGATGCGCGCCACGATCCCGGAGCGGATCAAGCTCGATCCGCGGCTGGCCGAGACGCCGCCCGTTATCGAGGGCGACGGTGGTCAGCTTCAGCAGGTCATCACCAATTTGCTCGTCAACGCCGTCGAGGCCATCGAGAACGGCTCCGGCCAGATCACCGTCACAACCGAGACGCGCCGGCTCGAGACCGGCGAGATCTCACACGCCTTTCCGGGACATGAACTCATGCCCGGACAGTACGCCTGCGTGACCGTCGCGGACACCGGCTGCGGCATGTCCGAGGAAACGCGTGCCCGCATCTTCGAGCCGTTCTTCTCAACCAAGGGCCACGGACGCGGTCTGGGTTTGTCGGCGCTGCACGGCGTGGTCGGCGCACATCGCGGCGGCGTACAGGTCCAAAGCGCCCCCGGCGCCGGCACGCGCTTCACCGTCGTCTTCCCCGCCGGCCATGCGCCGCCTCCGCCACGGCAGCGTCCCGCACAGAAGCCGCGGGACCGTATCGACGAGGCCACCGTTCTGGTCATCGACGATGATGACGACGTACGCTCGGTCATCCACGACGTGCTGGTCGGCAGCGGCTTCCACGTCCTTACCGCCGAAAACGGCACGCGCGGCATCGAGGTCTTTAGGCAGAACACGAACGCCGTCGACGTTGTGCTGCTGGACACGATCATGCCCGACCTGAGCGGCCGCGAGGTGTACCAGGAGCTGGTCGAGATGCAGCCGGATGTGAAAGTCATCGTCATCAGCGGCTACAGCGAAGAACTGAGCCTCTCCCGCTTCGGCGACCGCAAGCCGCTGGCGTTCGTGCACAAGCCGTTCATGAATAATGAACTGGTGCAAACAATCAGTAGCGCGCTGGGGGACTAGCGGTCAGCGTTAACCACCCTGTCGCGTCGGCCCCCCGCAGCCGACGTAGGATGTCTGAAACTCCACTGCGGAAGCGTCAACACCCCGCGTAGCGGCCAACGTCTCGTTGGCCGTCTTTGGCACCCTGTCGCGGAATCTGAACATTCGCTGAAGAAGAAACGACACTGGAGATACCAGTTCGGACCGCGAGACCGTCCGTGTTGGTGGGGGACGGATTCTTAAGCGGTGAGGGGAAGGGTCTCAAGATGCTCCTGTTTGCACACCCCGCACATGGGACTCTTGGTTGGCGCGGAGCGACCAGTGGTTCGGCGTGAGGCGGCGGGATGTCAAAGACCGGCGGCGCGCGATGTGGACGACGCGCACCTGGGCTTCCGATGGTAGGCGGTGATTAGGGCGCGGCTGGGCGGTGTGTCGGGAGATTGGCAGAGGTTACTGCAGTCTGGTGGATTCGTGGGGACGGAGCGGGCGGTCTTTGCTGAGGATTCGGCCGCGAATCGATCGCCGACGTTACCAAGTGGCCGGACAGCCACACCAAGCCGGCGAGCAATGGCCACGCCCCCGCGCAACCGCTGAATGCCAACGCGCTATAGCGGCGTGTCATTGCCCGGCTGGACATCGTCGTCAGCCCTGCGGCCGTCACCAGCAATCCCGCGGCTCAACACGAACACGACCACCAGATTGAAACCGGCCAGCATTAGTCCGTACAACGCAAGCGATTGTCCTGTACCGACGACTGGCTCAGTCACCCACTTCGGCACCAGATGTCGGCTGTTGGAGGCGAGGTCTGGGAAGGCCTCAGCAAGCCGCTTTTCGTCGATCACTTGCGCGCGGTCAAGCTCGGTGTATCGGGCAGATACTGCGATAGGGGCAAGTATCGTCGTGTCAAGGCGCAGCCAGCCGAACACAAGCAGTCCCAACGCGTTCAAGATCACAACAAATGTCACAAGCGCTCTCATAGCAGTCCCTCGGCATCGAACCCACCAGCATCGTCGTCGAACTGAATCGTACCTGATACGGCAGGTGGCCCCAAACGCCCGCCAACCACTTTCTCACTTACATAGGAAAAGACCAATGACTACTCTCACTGCGCTTGCGGCGTGGGTGAACATCGCCAGCGACAATACCGAGAAGCCCGGCTGAGGCCGACCTCTTGAGGACTCCGCTTCTCACGGCATCGGCCTAACGTTACCATCGGCCAACATCGTGGGGCTACCGTGTGAGAGCGGAGCGGAAACCCGATGTCCGCCTCAACAGAATGCCGGGACGGGCTCGCTTGCTGAGTGAGGATCACTGCCCTCGAAACACCACCACCGTATTGCCGTTCGGATCGCGCGCGGCTGTCGGGTTGTTGATTGACAGGTGGTCGAACTCAAACGCCGCCAGGGGCTCGAAGGGGCCGTGGGTGGCGGCGAGGTGCTTCAGCGAGTCTAGCGTGTAATCACGCATCTCTTCGTCGGTGATGATCTCGTATTCGCGGCCATCGGGTTCGGTGACGTGCAGGACGGCGCGGATCAGCGTGGTGCCGGGCGTTTTGCCGGGCTTGCGCAGGCTGCTGACGAGCGTCTCGACAACCAGGCCGTCGCGCTCCATCTCCCAGCAGTTGCGCTCATCGACCTCGATGACCGGCTTGCCCAGGTCCAGCCCGATGATCAACAGGCCGCCCGGTCGCAGGCCGGCGTGGAAGGCGTGCATCGCGCCGGCGGCGGCGTCGGCGCTGCTCAGGTGGCGAAAGCTGTCGATCAGCGTGACCACCGCATCCACCGGCTGCGGCGGCGACCAGCGCGCCACGTCGCCGACCGCCAGTTCCGCCGTCACGCCTTCCTCGCGGCAACGCTGCCTGGCAAACTCGACCGCCGACGTACAGATGTCGAGCCCGCTGATGCATAGCCCGCGCCGCGCGAGCGGAATCACGATCC
>JAFGRR010000253.1 GCA_016935035.1 Phycisphaerae bacterium
GGGTCTTCGTCCTCTATAACCGTCTACTTGAGTACGTCATCGGGTATGACGAGCCGCATGCCCTCGCTGATGCCGAGGCGCTCAAAGGCGCCGGCTTTCATCTCGAGCGCAAATCTTGCCGGCTCGACGGAGGGGTAACTCTGAAGTGTCAGCGGCGGCATTTGGTGGATCGTGACAATCTCGCCGTCGGAGCGTGCGAACGCGATATCCAGTGAGATGTAGGTGTTACGCATCCAGAAGCTTAGGTACTGCTCCTGGTCGAAGATGAAGAGCATGCCCTGATCGTCGGGAATCTCGTCGGCGCTGAGGTGCATGAGGCCTTCAGAGCGCTGCGCGTCGGTCTTGGCCAGCCAGACGGTCAACTGGTTATCGCCGACCTGGATCGTGGCCGTCTCGAGCGTATCGAGCGGGAATTCTCTCTGGGCCGAGTTAGACTCGGACGTTGACAGACAGCCCATGCCCAGCCCCAGCATCGCGACGGCGGCGATACTCACGATCAGGATAGTCTTCGCCACCATGCAAGCACCAATAAGAAGCCTCGTGAATCAGGCACGTCAACCGACCATCCTAGATCCCCGCCAGTTGCGGATCAAGCGGAGGATAAAGCGGTGCTACCGTTGGGGGTACACGCGTGATGCACCAACGGTCCAGTCCTGGCGGGCTGGGTTTTGGTCGTTCTGCCGATCAATCAGAACACCGGCAGCAAGGCCGGTGCCAATGCCGGGCATGACGCTGCAACTCTCCATATCACGCTATCCACGCCACGCTGTTTCGCTTACAACCCGCCACATGGACGGCCTGATTAATCTCAATAAGCCGCCCGGCCTGACCAGCGCCAAGGCTCTGTACCGCGTGCGCAAGATCACCGGGCAGCGCAAGAGCGGACACGCCGGCACGCTTGACCCGGCGGCCTCCGGCGTGCTGGTGATCTGCCTCGGGCGCGGCACCAAGCTCGTTGAGCAGCTCATGGACCAGCCGAAGGTCTACCGGGCGACGGCGCGGCTGGACGTCACGAGCGAGAGCTACGACAGCGATCGGCCGCTGCAAGCCGTGGAGGTCGCCGGCACTCCAGATCTGGAGCAGGTCTGTGCGGCGGCGAGTACGTTCGAGGGCGAGATTCTGCAAGTTCCGCCGGTGGTCAGCGCGATAAAGGTCGGCGGTCAACCGGCATATAAGCTGGCGCGCCACGGCAAAGTCCCCAGGCTTGAGCCGCGTCCCGCGCGCGTCTACTGGTTGCACGTCGCCCGCTACGTCTGGCCGGAGATCCAATTCTCCGTGGCTTGCGGCCGGGGAACGTATGTGCGGGCCATCATCCGTGATCTCGGGCAATGCCTGGGGACCGGCGGCTGTCTCACCGGCCTGGTGCGTGAGGCCGTCGGCTGGCTCCGCGTCGAGGAGGCGTGGTCACTTGAGGCACTGGAGGCCGCCCGGCCCGACGACTACGTCTGCTCACTCGAAAAGGCCGGCGAGGAACTGGCGCGCCGGCCGATCCGCATTCCTCCAGCCCCAGGCGCATAGACACGCGGGCTGGGGTCTATCCAGCCCGCGTGAAAATCAATCTGCGATTGATGTCGGAGAAACAGCGTCTAGCGGCGGCGCCACACGAGGCCGAGGCCGGCCACCAGCAACACGATGCTGCCAGGCTCGGGGATGACCCCGTAAAGATCGATGGCGTATTCCGTCTTGTCCGGGAAGGACGTGGAGTCAAGGTTACTTACCAGAGTCCAGGGCAGCACGAACGCGCCCGAGCGCTCATGCAGGGCGCTTGTCAGGCTGTGCGATGTCGGCGCGTAGTTTGCATCGTCTACCACGCAGGCGACGCCGTTATTCTCGGCGCCGGGGCCCGTCGTGACGAGGCGAACGCCGACGTAGTAGTGCTTGCCGGCTTCGAGGTAGTGAGGATCGCCGTCGGCCTCGATGCTGTAATTCGTCTTGATGCTGAAGGTGTCGACGACGGCAGTGCCCGTCGCGGCGCCTTCACGCGTGAAGGTGGCGCCGGTGTTCGGATCGACGACGGCTCCGTCGTCGATGATGCGCTCGTCATATACCGGGCTCTGGAGGCTGCCGACCCGTTCGATGATCGCATACTGCGCGACCCAGTCGGTGACGGTCTGGTTGAAGCGACCGACCCACCGGATCTCCTCAAGGTACACGCCGTCCGGGTACTGGACCGGATCGATGTAGAAATCCTCCGCGGTCCAGCAGTCATCGATGAAGATGCCGAGTTGCTGGTGATATGAATCGCGGAAGTAGGTCGCACCGTCTGGTGTGAATCCGTCCGGGGTGTTCTTGTAGATCAACTCGGCGGACGCCGACGTCATCCCAATGGTCAACAGAGCAGCAATCAAGATAACCTGAGCACGCATGACTTCCTCCCATGCCCGTCTGCCTGACGGCAACATAGAGTCCCATAATCCTAAACGTGGACTACCTTTGGTTTTGGTTTCGGTTCCTCAGACCTCTTTCCCGGGCACGCCACGAACAAAAGGGCGCACCTGGCTACAGCGCCTCTACCACCGCACCAGTCGCCGACAGAGCCCATGCGCCTGGATTGGTGCTGGTGGAACGTCAAACTGAACGAGCCACACAAGGTGATAGGCAGACGGTCAGCGCGGATTCAATCGCGGGATCAGATTTGTGTGGTGAATGCCCGAAAACATGCGGTGGGCGCGGGCGTGACCCTGCATTTGGCACACTTATTGGGCACGGAATGGTTCTGGGGGGTGGCCGAGGGAGCACTCGACGCTCGCTGTGAGAGCCGGTCATTCACGCCTCGGAGCATTGTCTCGGGCCCAATGGTCGATATGATGACAGCAGGCCGGTGGTCGATTGCCGGCAGCGGGCGGCTAGCTCAGTTGGCTAGAGCATCTCGCTTACACCGAGAAGGCCGTGGGTTCGAGTCCCTCGCCGCCCATTTTGCCACTGCCGCCACGGGCTGGGCGGCCCCCACACCGGAGGGCGCGATGGCGCACGTCATTCTTGACGCCGACGTTCTGACCCCCGGTGAGTTAAGCGCCGCCGGCTACCTCGAGCAGAACCTCCCCGCTGACTGGCTTGTGATCGTAGGCCGAGAACTCGTGCATCCCACGGGAGCGGTTCGGGAGGTCGATTTCATCGTCGTTGGCGAGCACCTCGTCTACGCCGTCGAGGAGAAGGCCTGGTGGGGCAAACTCTTCGGCAACGACCGCGCCTGGGTGCTGTCCAGCGGCGAGAGCCGGCGCAGCCCGCTTAATCAGGCTGGCACCGTGGCCCGGCCGCTCGCCGGGCTGTTGCGCCGTGGCGTGCCCGGTGTGCGCAAGGCGCTAGGCGGCGCTCACTTCGTCTATGCCGCCGTCCTGTTGTCCGCCCGAAACGCCGAACTGCACGTCAACGACCCGCGTTGCGATCGGCATGTCTGGATGCTGAACGGTAGCGAGCAGCGATTCGCCGAGCGTGACCAGGAGGCTAGGCGTAGCCGCGTGTCGATTAGCCGTTACCGCGACGCGATCATGGATTACCTGACCGGGCTGCCGCAGCGACCCGAGGTTCCGGCCCGAATCAACGCGTACTCGATCGAGGAGTCGCTGGGCGCCACCGGCCCGATCCGCGCCTATGCCGCCCGTCACGAGGACGGCACGCGGCTCACGCTGAAGCTGCTGCCGAGGCCGGGTTCGCTGAGTGGGGCCGTATTCGAGGCCGAGAAACGGGCCCTGCTGCGAGAGTACGACACATTGAGGGAACTGCGCGGGCTGGACATCGCGCCAAGCTGCGATCCCTATTTCTATTGGCAGGACGACGCGATATTCGTCGTGCCGATCGCCGCACTGGCGGGCCGCACGTTGCGGGCCCACCGCACGCTGAGCCCCCCGGAAACCGAGCGGTTCGTGACGTTGCTCAGCGGTGCCTTCGAGTCGCTGGCCGCCTTGCACGCCGCCAATGTGATCCACCGCAGTCTCGGTCCCGACCGCATTTGGATCTGCGATGATGGCAAGATTCGTTTCTCGGATTTCGTCGTCAGCCGCCTGCCGGACACGCAGACGATCGCCGACATGGCGGATTACATCGACCCGCCGGACCCGTATCGGGCGCCCGAATGCCGAATGAACCCGGGTTTCGCGGCGGCGGCATCGGACGTGTACTGCCTATGTGCGGCGTTCCTGTATTGGCTCACCGGGCAGGAGCCGGATGAGTATGGCAAGCCGCCGGACTGGATCGGGGCGGCTGGCGAGGTGTTCGGCAGGAGCGGTCGCAAGCTGGTGGACGTGTGCGCGCGGTGCCTTGAGGAAGACGAGCGGAAGCGTCCGACTGCCGAGAAAGTCGCCAGTCTGCTGTCGCGACTTCACCCGTAGCCGGGATCGCACGAGACAACCCGATACAACTACCGCTGACCTTGGCGCGTCGTCGCAACGCGGCGACGATGGTCGCCATGCCATCACCAAGATCAGACCGGCCAATGCGCGACCCGCGTCGCTCGTCACCAGCGGGTGCTCGTGGGCAGCGTGCCCGACCCCGTTCAACACCTGATCGTCGTCCGGCGGCGCCCGCCGGTGCCGAGTCACCGTGGGTGCAACTGCGGTCCTTCACGTCGCACCCGTTCATTTACCAGCGCATGTTGCGCGGGGCTGATCGGGCGGCCAAGCCCGGCGAAGTCGTGAACGTCTACGACAAGGGCGGCGAGTACTTCGGACGCGGGTTGTACAACCCGCGCTCGGAAATCGCAGTGCGCATGCTGACGCACGCGGACGTGCCGATTGACGACGCATTCTGGCGCGCGGCGTTGGGGAGAGCGGCGGAACTGCGCTACCTGCTGCGGATCGACGACGTCACCGACGCGTATCGGCTGGTGCACGCCGAGGGTGATGATCTCAGCGGGCTGATCGTGGAACGCTACGCCGATTGCCTGGTGTTCGAGGTGTTCGCGCTGGGCATGTATCAGCGTGCGGCGAGACTCGCGGAACTGCTGGGCGAAATTCTCCCTGCGCCGGCGAGCCTCGACCACCCACAGCACACTGCCGACAGGTGGCATGTGATCGTGCGCGCCGACGAGCGCATCGAATCCATCGAGGGCTTCAAGACCGCTCCGCCGGCCGAAGGCGTGCCCACCTCGACCGTCATTCGCGAGCA
>JAFGRR010000254.1 GCA_016935035.1 Phycisphaerae bacterium
CAGCCGCTCAACAGCGTGAAAGACCGCATCGGCGTCAGCATGATCGAGGCGGGCGTCGAGGCCGGCAAGATCACACCGGACACCACGATCATCGAGCCGACCTCTGGCAACACTGGGATCGCCCTGGCATACGTGTGTGCGGCGCGGGGTCTCCGCCTGATTTTGACGATGCCCGACAGCATGAGCATGGAACGCCGCATGGTGCTCCGGCAACTCGGGGCCCAGCTCGTGCTCACGCCGGCGGCCGAGGGGATGCTCGGCGCGGTGCGCAAGGCCGAGGAACTGCTACGCAGCACCCCCAAGGGCTTCATGCCACAGCAATTCAAGAACCCGGCCAATCCGGAGATTCATCGTCGCACCACCGCGCAGGAGATCTGGAACGACACCGACGGACGCGCGGACATCTTCGTCGCGGGCGTCGGCACAGGCGGGACGATCACGGGTGTGGGCGAGGTTTTGAAGGAGCGCAAGCCGGGCGCACGGTGCGTGGCAGTCGAGCCGGCCGAATCACCCATCCTGACACAGACGCTGGCCGGCGAGGAGATCAAGCCCGGCCCGCACAAAATCCAGGGCATCGGCGCCGGATTCGTGCCTGACGCGCTCAACCTGGACGTGATCGATGAGGTGGCGCGCGTGAAGAGCCAGGACGCGTTCGATTGGGCGCGGCGGGCAGCCGAGGATGAGGGTATACTCTGCGGAATCAGTTCCGGCGCTGCCCTGTGCGCGGCCAGTGAGGTCGCACTCAAACCGGACAACGCAGGCAAACTGATCGTCGTGCTGCTCGCCTCAGCGGGCGAACGGTACTTGTCAACAGCGTTATTTCGACCGGCGTAGTATTAGAAAAGGGGCGCCATGACCGACCAAAAAGCTACCAACATCACCTGGCACGAGGGACACGTAGACCGCAAGGACCGCAATGCCCTGCTCAAACAGCAGGGGCTGACCATGTGGTTTACTGGGTTGAGCGCATCGGGCAAGAGCACGATCGCCTTCACGCTCGAACATGCGCTGGTCGAGCACGGCCACCTGTCGTACGTGCTGGACGGCGACAACATCCGTCATGGCCTCAACAAGAACCTCGGCTTCTCGCCTGAGGATCGCAATGAGAACATCAGGCGCATCGGCGAGGTTGCGAAGCTGTTCGCCGACGCCGGCGCCATCACGCTGACGAGCTTCATCAGCCCCTATCGGGCCGACCGCGACCAGGCGCGGAAGATCCACGCGGACGCCGGCCTGCGTTTCGTCGAGGTTTTCGTGAAGGCCTCCGTGGAATTGTGCGAGGAGCGTGATCCGAAGGGGTTGTACAAGAAGGCCCGCGCGGGCGAAATCCCGGAGTTCACCGGCATTTCCGCACCTTACGAGGAACCGCTCAAGGCCGAATTCGTCATCGACTCCGGCAAGCTGTCGCCGCAGGAAGCCGCCGCCGAGCTGATCGCGTACCTGGAGAAGGAAGGCTTCATCAAGCCCAGCTAGCAACTGCGTAGCGGCCGCCACGGGTGGCGGCCGCTGTCTCTCAGAACCCCAACACGCGGTAGCGTCCGCATGCCATGTGGCGGCCGATGTCTCGTCGGCCGTACATCGCCGGCAGGCGCGACTCGCAGCGCGACAGATCCACCGACACCACCGCGTCACTACGCTCGACACTCAACGGCCGCCACGGGGGGCGGTCGCTACTTTGGGATCCAGGGCGTTTGTATCGACAGCTCACCATCAATCGTGATGCGCGTGACTATGTCACCTGTCTCGCTTGTGATTAGTACGCGGCATCCCTCACCCAGCGTCTCACGCACCAACGACTCGAAGCGCGGTCGCGGATCACCGCTTGAGACGACCACCACTTCAGGCGCGACGGCGGCCAGCAGCTCGGCGGTCTCAGGCTCGACCACACTGCCATGGTGCGGTGCGACCAACACATCGGCGTGCAGTGTAAGCTCGGCGCAACGCGCTGCATCGAGCAACGCACGCATGGCGTCCCGTTCGATGTCGCCCGGCAGGATGATGGCGCAGCCGTAAGCCTCGACACGCAGCACGAGAGAACGATCGTTGGGGCGCCACGCATCGGCATCCAGATCGCCGCGCGGCCAGAGCACCTCCACGCACGCATCGCCGATCGAGAAGACATCACCGTCGTGAATTGTCAGCGGTGTCGGCGCTTGGGTCGGCATTAGCGTGAAGAAGTCGGCGACGGCAATGTTCGTATCGGCCGCGCCGCGGAAATACGGGCTGACGGCAATCTGCCGTGGCGGCAGACGTTCGGCCAGTGTCGGCACGCCGCTGAAGTGGTCGAAGTTCGAGTGCGAGATCGTGAGCAGATCGAGGCACGCCACGTGCAGGTTCCTGGCGGCGTTGCTCACGACAATGCCTGCGTCGGTGTTCGTGATCGTGCCGGCGTCGAACACGGCCGCCCGCCCGCCGGGCACCACCAGCAGATTCGCCGCCCCATTACCAACCGCCAGCGTGTGCATCTCGCAAGCTGCTGGCCGTAGTCGCGGCTGGACCGTCCACCCTAGCCACAGGCTAGCGACGATCGTGAGCAATCCGGCTGTGAACACGCGCGGAATACGGCTTGGTCGTCGCGGACGCTCATCGAGCGGTCGCTGCGTCGGCTGCCAGATCATGTACGGCACGGCCACGAGCACGTATGTGAGCAGAACCAGCCACGCCGGCGGGCGCGGCGTGTCGACCAGGCCGCCGGGCAGGCACCCGAGCAACTCGACCCACCACAGCAGCACGCCGCCGAGTGCGTTCAGCACAGCATCACATACCGGCTGAAGAAACGGCACGACACCGAGCAATGACGCTACCAGCCCCACCGGCACGGTAACCATGACCAGCGGCGCGACCAGCATCGAATGCAGAAAGCCGAGTGGTGCGAAGCGGCCGAAGTGGTACAGCAGCAGTGGCAGGGAGGCGAACCAGGCAGTGGCGGACACGACTGTTAGGCCGAGCAGGCACTTTCCGCCGGCCAGAACGAGAAAACGGCCGAACGTGTCGGCGTCGTGGTGCGTTCCGTCATCGTACGATTCCCACGTTGAGCGATGCGGCGCCCAGCGGTGCACACGCGACACGAACATCAGCAGCATCAACACGACGACAAACGAGAGCTGAAACCCCGGACGCAACAACTCGAGCGGGTTCCACGCCAGCAAGATCAGCGCCGACACCGCCAGCCAGTTGAGACTTGAGAACGGTCGGTCACACGCGATCGCCAGACACACGATCGCGCCCATGGTCGTGGCGCGCAAGACCGGAGCCGTCGGTTCGGCGATCATGGCATATGCGAGCAGAACGACAATGACCAGCCACGCGGCCCGCCGTCGTGACATGCGCCGCCGGGCGAGCCACCACGCCAGCCAGCCGAGCACGCCGATGTGAAAACCGCTGACCGCCAGGTAATGGGCCGTGCCGGTGCGTACAAATGCGTCGTTGATGCGCGGCGTCGCGGCGGAGCGCTGGCCCAGGATAATCACGTCGAGCAAACGATCGGCGTCGCTGCGCAGGGCTTCGGCCGACGGGTCGAGCAGCATGCCGCGAATGTGCGTGCGGATGCTCCTCAGCACCGCTGACAAGGCCCCACGAGCACGCTCGAGCGCGGCGACGTGCTCCGGGCCGGCGACCGATAAGCCAGCGTGAATGCCCTGAAGCCGGTTCCAGCGCCGCCAGTCGCGTTCACCCGGATTCCGTGGCCCGCCCGGCTTCCACAGCTTCCCCGTCAAACGCACGCGATCGCCAACCGCAACGGGCGGCGGCGTCCCGTCGATGCTGACACGCACCAGACCGGTCAACCGCGTCGGCGTTTCACACGCGTCGAGAGACTCGGCTTCGATGACGAAGATGGTGCGCGGCGGCGGATCAAACGGTACGTACGGATTGCGCAAGGTGCCTGGACGGTTGACGGGCGTGGACACGATCTCACCGATGATGCGGGTGAGTGTCGGCTCATCAGGCGCTATGCGCGCAACATGGTCGGGCGGCAGGTACGTCGCGTTCCGATACCGCACGAGTCCGGCACCGAGGAAAGCCAGCGCCAACAACAGCGCGACGACGTATTCGCGTAGTCGCACGCCGATGAAAAACTGAATCTGCACTCGCGGGCGAGTGCGTGTCCGGCCGGAACCACGGGGTTCTTTGGGCCCCTCGATTGGGGACAATGCGGCGTGGTACGGCGGTGAGCGTCGCCCGTGTGCAAGCACCAACGCGAGAACGCCAGCCGCTGCGGCCAAAGACAGAACCAACAGTGCGGCGGTATCTCCGCGGTCTCTCAGCGCGTCGGCCAGCCAAATACCGACGACGAATCCAATCGCGGGAATCAGCAGTGGTCGCGGCGGACGGGTGGCGACCGTGAGCAGGTGGCGTTCGACAGTTGCAGCCTCGCGACTGGCATCCCCCGGCGTGCTCATCAGTCGAGCTTCTCCCGCAACACTTCGTTGGTCAGCGTCTGTCGATATGCGCGGAGCGCCTCACGCAGCTTGGGACGCGCCGCCGCCAGGATGCTCACGGCCAGCAGGGCCGCGTTCTTCGCGCCGGCCGAGCCGATGCCGAGCGTGGCCACCGGAATCCCCGGCGGCATCTGCACCGTCGCCAACAGGGCGTCGAGCCCGTTGAGATCGGACGCCGCCAGCGGCACGCCCAGCACCGGCAAGACGGTTTGGGCCGCCACCGCCCCGGCCAGATGGGCCGCCATACCGGCGCCGGCGATGAAGACCTGTGTGCCGCCGGCCTCGCACTCGCGCACGAACTCGTGCACCGCGGCGGGGGTGCGGTGGGCCGAGAGCACCCGCGACTCGTTTGAAACGCCGAACTCGGTCAGCAGGTCGGCGGCCTTCTTCATCACGGGCCAGTCATTCCGACTTCCCATCAGGATCGCGACGTCGCATGTTGTAGCCATGGGCTCGTGGTCCTCGTGCTCTGGTGTGCGTCATGGGCGTTCGCACGGTATAGTAAACGATCTGTCCGTGGAGTCGGCTGCCGACGGGCGCCACGCGGACTCGGGCGCGGCAGCCGCCGCGCGGGCGACTCGCACTCGTGGAAGGATAGCATGTTGTCGTCTGCTCCAGAAGTCTCCGTGGTGGTCCCGGTCTTTCAGGAAGAGGCCAGCATACCGAAGGTCATTCCCCACTTCGTCAAAGTGCTCTCGCAACAGCGGCGGTCGTTCGAACTGGTCCTCGTCAACGACGGCAGCCGCGACCGCAGCGGTCCACTGCTCGATGAGTTGGCCGCCGGCGAACCACGCATCCGCGTCATTCACCTGGCACGCAACTTCGGCCAGACGGCGGCCATGATGGCCGGCTTCTGGGCGGCGCGCGGCGAGATCGTCGTTCCGCTCGACGGTGACGGCCAGAACCCGCCCGAGGAAATCGAACGCCTCTGCGACAAGCTCGAAGAGGGCTATGACGTGGTCAGCGGATGGCGCAAGAACCGCAAGGACTCCTGGCTGCGGACGTTTGTCTCGCGCGTCGCCAACCGCTTCATCGGCTGGATTACCGACGTCAGGTTGCACGACTACGGCTGCACGCTCAAGGCCTATCGCGCCTCGATGATCCGTGACGCCCGCCTCTTCGGCGAGATGCACAGATTCATCCCGGTCTACGCCTCGATGCACGGAGCACGCATCTGTGAGGTCGTCGTCAAGCACAATCCACGTACCGAGGGCACCAGCAAATACGGCTACGGCCGCATCACCAAAGTGCTCTTCGACCTGCTGCTCGTGCGCATGCTTCAGCGCTATCGCACGAAGCCGATCCATTTCTTCGGCAAGATCGCCGTACGGGCCTGGATCGCAACGGTTGCGGCACTGGCGTTCGGCGTGATAAAGGCGTTCTTCCAGCCTGACCAGTGGTGGACGGCATTCTGGGGTAAGGCTCCGCTGGTCGCGCTGATGTTCTTCCTGCTGGGTGTCTTCGCCATCCTGCTCGGGCTCGTCGCCGAGGTCGCCATGCGCTCGTCATACGAACACAATCAGGGCCGCTATTGGGACGAGGCGCGGCGTGTGAACTTCGACGAAAACGATGAAATGGCCGCTGCCCAGGCCGCGCCCGTCAACGCGCGTACGCCCGAGCCGGCAGCCACCGCATGACACAAAACGGGGCCCCAACGGGGAATGAGAGGGTGATATGGATTACGTTCACTTGGGCCGCACCGGACTGAAGGTCAGCCCGCTCTGCCTGGGAACCATGAATTTCGGCTGGCAGACAACCGAGGAAGATTCGTTCGAAATCATGGATCACGCCCACGAGCTGGGCATCAACTTCTTCGACACCGCCGACGTCTACGGCTGGAAGATGGGCGAAGGCGTCACCGAGCAGATCATCGGCCGCTGGTTCGCGCAGGGCGAACAACGACGCGAGAAGACCGTCATCGCGACTAAGGTCTACGGCGACACGGGCAAGTGGCCCAACATGTCACGTCTGTCGGCGCTGCACATCAAACGCGGCTGCGAAGAGAGCCTGCGCCGCCTTCAGACCGACTACATCGACCTGTACCAGATGCACCACATCTA
>JAFGRR010000255.1 GCA_016935035.1 Phycisphaerae bacterium
CGACTCATAATGCATGTCGGCCAATGATCGTTTTGGCTCTGGGGTCAAGCAGAATCGACAATCCTTCTATAACCGTCGCGCCACACGGAGTGGCTGGACAGTCCGTGCCATGGGGCCGGACGGGCACACGAGACAGGGCGTGGCAGGCGGCGTAATCGACCGTGTCGATTTAGCCGATACCTCGTCCGACAACAGCGCGGTCAACGCAGCAGAACACGGTGAGGGTCACGATGGGCGTCACACTGATATGCCCCAACCTCGGATGCGGCCGAATAATCGTCGTCCCGGACTCGGCGCGCGGCCAGATCGTCCGCTGCGCGCACTGTAACCAGCCATTCCTGGTACCCAACGGCGCCGGCGTGCCCGAGCCCGCCAGCACGCCGCCCGATGAGGATGGAAACGGCAGCTCCCGGAAGTCGCGTTAACGGCGACGGGAGGGGATTAGAACAGGCCACACACGACAGCAGCGATCCGATGGAACAGGGCAGCAGGTTTTCGACACGACGGGCAGGCGACCAAACGCGGTCTTCCACGGAAGACGCGGTTGACGAGTTGCGGGCGGCCTTCGCCCGTGAACCGGAGTTGATCCAGGCAATGCTGGTCGGGATCGATGACACCCCGGCCGATCAGCAGCAGTTGATCCTGACCGCCGTCGGTCAGGCCGCCGACGCTCATCCCAAGCAAGCCGACTCGCACTACTTCGCCGCGCGCGCCGCCGTGACGTGCCAGGACTGGCAACAAGCTGGCACATGTGTTGGCCGAGCGCTGGACATCAACCCGAAATACAACGACGCGCGGATCCTGGCCGCCAAGATTGAGCAGGCCCAGGGACGCCGCGACCAGGCGATCGCGCATCTGGAGTGTGCCCTGAACAACGAAGCTGATTACGCGGACGTGCATCTGCTGCTGGGTGACCTCCTGCGAGAGACCGGCGACGCGGACGGCGCGCGGCACGCCTATGACCGTGCGCGTCAACTGAACCCACACCTGGTCGCCGCCCACGAACGGCTGAACCAACTAACGACAGGCATAACCGAGGTGGACGGAGCATGAGTTACCTGCTCGAAACACTGGGGCGAGGACTCGTGGGCCGACTGCTCAACGTCTTTGCACACCACCTCCCGAGCGTCGATGATGACAGCATCGAGTCGCTACGGGCCAAGCGCAAGTTCAGCCCGTCGTCATCCGACCTGGCAACGCGGCTTGGGACTCTCTATCTGCGGGAAATGCGCTTTGGCGAGGCGCGCGATGCCTTCGCTACCGCGCTCGAGCTGGCACCTGAGTCGCGGGCCGCGCGCATCGGACTGGCCTGCGCCCTGGACGATCTGACAGGTCCCGAGGACGCCATCCGACATCTGACCATGGCCGCGGCCCAGGATCCCACGGATCCGGCGCTGGCCTTCGGCCTGGGCTATTGCTTTGAACGTCAGGGTGACACCACGGCCGCGACGGGCAGTTATCGACACGCCGCCGAACTGCATCCCTACTTGCGGAACGCCTACGAGCGAACGGCCGCCATCGCGATCCAGCAGGGAGATTGGGCGACCGCGATCGAAGAGTACAAGCAACTCGACGACTTGGTTCCCGAGGACCTCGAAATCCTGCTGACGCTGGCGACGCTGCACCTGCAGAACAACGACGTCGAGATCGCCATCGACCTCTACCAGCGTGCCCTGCTGGTCGAGCCCGAGTGTGACGGTATGCTTGGCGAGGCTGAGCAGCTCATCGAGGAAGGCCGGGTCGAAGAGGCTATCGAGTCGGTTCGCGACCTCGTCGAACGGTTCCCGGGCGTGCCGGATTTCCATGTGCACCTGGGCGACATGTATGTGCAGGCCGGCGACAAATCGCGGGCCATCGCCGAGTATCGCGCCGCGCTCGACTATCACCCGGGGTTCCTCGAGGCGACAATCAAGCTCGGCACGCAGCAATTGCGTCAAGGCGAGTTGATTGACGCGGCCCAGTCGTTCATGCGCGCCGTTGAGCTCAACGATCGCCTGATAACCGCGTTTGTCGGGCTGGGTGTTTCCCAGGATCAGATCGGGCGTCTGGAAGAGGCCAAGGCCACGTTTGACCTGGCCGCCAGCCTCGAACCCAACAGCACACTGCTCTTCTCCGAGACCACACGCCTGCAACTCTCGGCCGAGACAAACGGCCCGGCGCCGATCGACGACAACGGCGAGCCGATGGCAGCGGCCACGCTCACAAGCCATGATGTACTCAGTGCCGCGCTCCAGCGGCATGAGCAGGCCTTACAGCTTCACCCCAACCATGCCGACTTGCACTATCGCTACGGTCTGCTGCTGCGACAACTCGGCGAATGCGAGCAGGCCATTGCGGCGTTTCAGAACGCGATTTCGATCAACCCGCAATACAGCAAGGCGCTCATCAAACTCGGCGTGTGCCTGACCGAGTTGGGCCGGCTTGATGAAGCGATCACGGTCTTTCATCGCGCGATTGCCCTGCGGGCCGACTACGTGGACGTCAATTACCAGCTTGGGTTGCTCTTCACGCGACAGGGTCGTTTCGACCTGGCAGTCGAGGAGTTCGAGCACGCCGTCGCCGGCAACGAACGGAATATCTCGTTCCGAGCCAACTTGGCGCTCGCGCTCCAGAACATCGGCCTGGTCGATCGTGCGCAAGCGACATGGCACGCCATCTGCGACCTGTCGCGCGAGACGGCGCCGCACCGCTCGACACGCGAGTCGGTACTGCGGTCGCTACGGCAAGATAACGGGTAGCTTCCAGCTATCAGCTATCAGCTATCAGC
>JAFGRR010000256.1 GCA_016935035.1 Phycisphaerae bacterium
CCACGGGGATGACTGCCAGGTCGATCCTGTCGCGCACCGCCGCCGGGTCGGCGTCGAGGTCGCCGGGGCGCAGCAGAATGGTTCCGGGTTTGTTGGTGCCCGGCCCGGCGGCCCAGATCTGCTTGAGGTGCTTGGCCATGCTCGCGTCGTTGTAGCGGGCATAGTGGGCGAGCGCTTCATCGGAGAAATGGCCGAGCAGCTGGCGGACGAGTTCTGCCGGGGCGCCGTTGTTGAGCAACGAGGTGGCCAGTGTCGCCCTGGTTTGGTGGGTGGTGATGCCGGAAAGCCCCAGGCTGGCGAACCATTTCCGCCATGTCTTGCTGAACGAGGTATAGGAGACTTCCAGGGTCAGATCGGGGTTCAGGTGCGCGCCGGGGAACAGTGGCATGGTCCGTTCCCATTCGGCTTCCAGCCGCTCACGCCCGGGATCGTCGAGCGCGGCGAGGCGTTTGCGGTAACGGTTGCGCAGTTTGGCTTTGGTGATCGCCTGACGGCGCAGCAGCCGCTCGTAAACCGGTACATGGCAAGGTATTCCGTAATCGACCACGTTGACTTTGCCGATGTCGCGCCACAGGTACGGCTGCCCCACCCCGACCATCCCGATACACCCCAGGCGAAGGTTGAGGACCTCGCTGATCCGGCCGCCCTGAAATGCCTGAACCAACCACACATCAGACAGGCCGACCTCGGCTGAATCCAGTTCGTCAAGCGCACGCAGGCTCTCGGGATCGACGAGCAGTTGATAATCACCGAAGCTCAACGGCCGGGGCAGTGGGTTTCTGGCGGGAACCGGGAATTCGGGGAACCGCAGGAGGAAGTCCTCGGGTGTTGTTGATGCCCGGCCGCGTTCCTTGTTGTGCGCCAGCACAAGTTGGACGTTGCGCATCAAGATGTGGCGTGCCCGCTCGGTCATCACCCCGTCGACTTTTCTGGCTTCGTCGATCAGGACTGGAACCGGGATTTTCTCGTTGAACCACAGATTGATCAGTTCCCGGATCGCGTGTGCGTCGGCAGCATGCAGCAGCGCCGGATCGTTGCCGTGATCGGTGCGTATTTGTTCCAGAACGTAGGACAGCAGCACGACGCCGGCGCGCCGGTAAAACACCGTCCCCGCCGAAATCCGCTTCCCGTCGGGTTCCAGGGACTGGTCGTAGAGGTAGTCCCATAGTGCGTCACGCAGCCACCGCTGAGAGATCTTGGTCAGGTCCCATACCGAGCGACGCCGTTCACCAATTTGACTGCCGGCGAACCCTTTCCCGCCGGAGACGACATGGTCAAACCAACCGGCGTCCTTCGCGGTCTCTTTGGACAGCAGAAGACTGCGCGCCGCGACAGGCAGATCCCGACAAATGCGCTGCTGGGCCCTGTTGTCCTGATCTTCTGCGATCGCCTCCACGATCGGGTCCACCAGCGACACAGCGCCGGCCGCGGCAAGCCGATCCACCACTGCCTGGATGTCCAGAGGTCGCCACTGCGTGCGCCGCGGCGTCTTCGCGTGACGGTCGATCCCGTAGCGGATCTCGCGTTGCAAACTCGCCGGCAAGGCCGCCAAGCGCACTTCGCCTCGGCTGTCGAGGGTCCTGGTCGTGGCAACAGTCACCGGCGCAGCCAGCCAGCGCTCGAACGCCTGAGGGGTGCGCTCGACCCTGCTGCGTCTGGTCCACAGGTGCCAGCCCTGCAGATGCGTGCGGCACACGGAACGCGCCTCGGCGCCGCTGAATTGACCGCATTCGGCGTCGCGGACGCACAACCGCACCGCACACTCAACATCGAACGGTCGCAGTGGTTCTTGCGTTGCACGCCACACTGTTTCGTCAACGCCCTGCTGACGGGCACGACGCAGCCGCTTATCGTGCTGCGAGCACAATCCGTTGCCCGTCGCTTCGCGGTTGTCACCACAGATCGAGCACCCTGGACGGCGTTCTAATGCCCACGCCCAACTCTTGCTACGGATCGGTGCAGCGGTGGTGGCGAACTCCGCCAACGTCATCGCCCCGTGAAGCAGGCAGTATTCCCGTGCATGCGCAATACACAGCAGGTTGGTATTGGTTGCCCCAATCGCGCCGTCACATCCGTTGACCGGGCACGCCCAGCCGTAGGTGAAATGGTTGCGCGGGAACATGATTGGCTCTGTCAGTAGCCATTCCGGAAACTTCTGGCTGATCAGTCCATACCGCGCCTCGGCCGACAGCGCCATGTAGTCCGACGCGGTCTCGACCAGCGCTGGGCCGGTCTGCTCGCTGATTACAGGTTCGGCGCTCATACCTGGGTTCCGTCGCCGTTGGTGCCGGAGGTCAGTCCGGGTGCCGTTTCCCACACACGATGCAGGTGCTTCATCGCTTCCCGGTTCGCTGACTTTCCGTACAACTCGGTGACCATCGACGGACTGGTCCAGCCGAACTCCTGGGCGACCATCTGGGCGTTGAAGTCCGTTGCCGCGTACAACGCCGCAGCGGCGCGGTGACGGAACGCGTGCGGGGTGATACGGGCTTGCAGGCCGGCCCGTTCGCACGACCGACGCAGCATCTTGCGCACAGCCGAGGTGCTCAACGCCCGGCCCGGCGAGGACCCCTGCACATGGACCAGTACCTGCTCGTGGTCAACCAGATGCGCAATCGGGTGGTACTCGTCGAGTAGGTACCCGTAGAACGTGCTGATCATGGCCGGGCTCACCGCGCGGATCACCCCGTCCAGCACATAGCCGTCTACGCTCAGACCCGCTGGTGCATACGCTTTGGCCCGTGCCCGATTGGGGTTGTCGTCCCGGCCGACGATATGGACATGCGGATCCGCGCGCTGGCCACACGGATGCGCCTCGGTCAGATGAAGATCGCAAAACCGCAGGCCGCACATCCCGCCGACCCGTAAACCCCCGTCGCGCAGCCACGTGACGATCATCAGATCGCGGGCGGTGGTCAGCACCGCCGGCTCAAACAGTGACGCCACCACCTCGTCGGCGAGGAACCGTGGCCGCCGCGAAGATGTGCGGGGCGCCAGCGGATTTGATGAAACTTGCCGTGAGCTTTTGCGTTTCGCCGCCCGAGGCGCGGACTCGAAACCGGCGGCCAGCGCGGCGCTAGCGTGTCCCTTAGCTGCCAGAGCGAGGTAGTACGCCTTTACGATCGTGGCCACATTGGCTGCGGCCGATGCACCCAACGGTTTTTGATTCGGCGCCCGCCATGGCACGCCGTAGACACCGTCCGCTTGCCCGGTGAGCCCATTCATGTAGCGGCGCAGGTCATCCAGCGTCACCGCGGCGGTGGCCTTGCGGTTCGCATGAAGCCAGTTCAGGTGATCAACCAGGCTGTAGGCATACGTTTCTTGAGTCGACGGACCGAACCGCGTCAACACATCCAGCGACGACCGGTGCAGTTCCCCCGACGGAGTAAAAATCCAGTACGACTGCCGGCCACCGACGTGAGCGATCCTTCGGACCGTGAATCCACCTTCGAGCAAGACCCAACCTCCCCAGTAGCAATGTGACGAACGCATTGCTACTGGGCGTTCGCTACAAGGGGAAACAGGCTCGCCGCGAACGTGCCGAACGTTCACGTAGTAGGCACCTAAGCC
>JAFGRR010000257.1 GCA_016935035.1 Phycisphaerae bacterium
AGATGGTGAAGGCGATCCGCGAGGCCGGCGGCGACTGCAAGTACACGGAGATCCAGGACGGCTCGCACTTCATCTGGGACAAAGTGTACAGCGACCCGAAGTTCTGGGAGTGGCTGTTCGCCCAGCACCGGGAGGCGGCGAAGCCCGGCAATGGCGAAACGCCCGGGCCGGAGTAGCGCCCGGGCGGACGGTGTTTCTGAGGGCGTTGTTCGTGGGAGAGTCGCGCGGGACTACCGCATGTGCCATTCGCTCAGGCGCATCTGCCGGTCGGCCAGCCAGAAGTAGTTCCAGCTATGGCTCATCATGAGCATGTCCGTCTCGCAGGTTTGCGCAAACGTGTTCACGACTTCCTTATCGGTCTTGGCGAGGGTGGCACAACCAACGGTCAGTCCCATTCCGACAAGCAGTCCGAGCAAAGCAACCCAACGCATTGTGAACTCCTGTGGCAATACGAGCCGTTCCTGAAGCGATAGTTTCGTGGCCCATCCCGCCGTTGTCAACCAATCAGCCGAGATCATGCCACACCGGCCAGCCAGGCCTGGACCAGACGCGTGACGTCGCCCGGCGGGGTGAGTGTCAGACGCCGATCCGATTCGCCCGCGTGCTCCAGTTCGATCTGGTGGCAGGTGGCTGGCAGAAGCTCTGCGAAGCGGTCGGCCCATTCGATCGCAACCACCGCGTCGGGCTGGGTGTACATCTCGTCGAGCCCAAGCAGGTCGAACTCCTCGGTGTCGCCCAGGCGATAGGCGTCGATGTGATACAGCTTTAGCCGGCCGGCATACTCGCGCACCAGGACAAACGTCGGGCTGACGATCGGCTCGTCGGCGGGGATCTCCAGGCCGCGCGCCAGACCCTTGACGAGCTGCGTCTTGCCACTGCCCAGCGGGCCACTCAGCGCCAGCACGTCGCCGCCGGCCATGGCACGCCCGAGCCGCTCGCCGAACGCCAGCGTATGCTCGGGACTGTGCGAGGTCCAGACCAACGGCGTGGTCATCGAAAATGCTCCCAGCCGCGCGGCTCGATGGGCGTGCGGCGGCCCTCGTGGGTCACGCGCATCAGGCCCGAGCCGGAGAGAATCCGTCCCAACGGCAATAGCCCGAGTCGCTGACAGACGGCCTGATCCGCGTCGGGCGGCAGAACGATGACAAGTTCGAAATCCTCACCGTCGTGCAAGGCGTGATCGCGGGCTGGGGTGCCATCCTGGTCGGCGAGGGTCTGGGCATCGGCGTGGATCGCGAGAGCGAGCGACGCCTCGTCGATTTCAGCGGCGCAGCTCGATGCTTCTATGATGTGCCCAAGGTCCACCGCGACGCCGTCGCTGATGTCGATCATGGCGCGCGGCGAAAGCTCGCGACTGACAGCCAAGGCCGTTTTGATGCGTGGCACGGGCCTCAGATGCCGGCCCAGAATCGAGCCGCCGACCGGGCCGGTGAGGTAGATCAGATCACCTGGCTTGGCGCCGTCGCGGCGGACGGGGCGCAGGCCGGGTTCGGGGCACGCGATGACGGTGATGGCGATCGCAGTCGGCGCGTCCCAGCTATTCGTGTCGCCGCCAACGAGCGGGCAGTCGAATTCGTCGCCGCACGCGCGGATGCCGCGATGCAGCTCCAGGGCGTCGTCCATCGAGAGGCGGTTGTTGAGGGCCACTGCACCCAGGGCCGAGAGCGGCCGGACGGCCATTGCGGCACAGTCGCTGAGGTTGACGGCCATGGATTTGCGGCCGATGTCGAACCAGGCGTGTTTACGCGAGTCAAAATCGACACCATCCATGAGCATGTCGGTCGTGCCGAGCAGGCCGTTGTCGCCGGGCGACATCTGGGCCATGTCGTCGCCAAACGGCACGCCGGCGCTCGCTAAGTTGGCGAGTGTCTCAGCCAGCCGGCGAATCAACGCACGCTCGCCGCGTTCGGGTTGTCCGGGAGTGCTCATGTTGCTGCACAGTATATGCGACAATCCGGCGAGGTCCGAATGGGGGAAGCGACGAAGCGAACGACGACGGTGCTTTCCGGGTGTCATGGGCAGGCTCACCAAAGGTGAGTCTGCCCATGCCACGGCAGGTCATGGACCTACCCATGCCATCCACGCGAGACGTGCCAGTACCCCCCTGGCGGTTCACGTCCAAACGACGAGGCTATACTGTGGGCATGCTGATGGAGCCTCAAATGCCGACGCTGTATGCGTGCGTGGTACTTCTCGGATTGCTCGGGCTGCCTGGAGCCGACGGGCCTGGGGAGAACACGGCGACGACGAAGCCGCGTGACGAGCTGGCGACGCTGCTGGTAGCAACGCGTCTGATGGATGACGTCAAATGCGAGACGTCGCCGCACTTCGAGATTCTCCGCACCGGCGACGCGGACGTGGCGAAACTGGAGGCCCGCCTGGAGGGAGTGTACGCCGCACATCTGAACCTGATGCAAGAACTGGGCATCACGCCCCACTCAGGCGGCCGGCGAATTCGCGTCCTGTACCTAGCCAACAAGCACCAGTTCGACGAGGTTCGCCGACAAGCGTCCGCGCCGGTGGCGGCTGGCGGCTTCTACGTGCGTTCGGCGAATTTCGCCGCGTTCTTCGACCTGCGAACAGAGCC
>JAFGRR010000258.1 GCA_016935035.1 Phycisphaerae bacterium
ATCCGCAGATGTACGGCGCCGGCACCAGCGCCGATCAGCAACTGTTCGCACAGCACGACGCCCGCTGGATTCCCAAGGGCATGCCCGGCGCCGGCCACATCATGGTCTTCAACAACGGCCGCGGACGCGTCGACGGCTCGTATTCATCGGTTGACGAGATCGTCCCGCCGGTGGCCGACAACGGCAGCTACAGAATAGAAAACGGGGCCGCGTTCGGTCCGAGCAAGCCCGCTTGGACCTACCGCGCCGAGAATCGCCGCGAGTTCTTCGCCGGCCACATCTCGGGCGCGCAACGACTCGACAACGGCAACACGCTGATATGCGACGGTGAACGATCCCGCGTCTTCGAGGTCACGACTGATGGGGAGGTCGTGTGGGACTACGCCTGCACCATGGCCGGCAACATGGGGCCACGGGGCTTTCTTGGACGCATGTTCGGCGGACCGGGCAGGGACGGTGATCGGCGACCGGGGCGTCCGCCGGCCGGTGACGACGCCGATGACGGTAATCGCATCCCGGGCGGCAACGGCGATCGCGTACCCGGATCGGCAGCCGACCACCCGCGCGAAGACGGCGACAATCCTCACTCAACGGCACGCGGCTGGCGCGACAATAATGCTGATCGTCCAATGCCAGGCAGGCGCGGCGGAGGACCTCCGGGCGGCTTCATGCACCCGCCTGGTGGAATGGGCGGTCCCGGAGGCCTCTTCCGCGCCACGCGTGTTTCCCCCAGCCATCCCGGCCTCGCGGGCAAGGATCTCAGCCCCAAGGTGGGTGGCGCCAGGCCCCAGGAGCAACCGTAACCCACACCGGCGACTGGCCGGCGATTGACCGAACAACTGATGCGTGCCGAAGGGTGTGACCAGCGCCGGGCGAACACACCCTTCTCTTTTTGCGCCGACGCGTGAAAGCTTGCCGGTTGTAACGGCCGCCGCCCACCTGCTATCCTGCCCAATCCGTGGCACGATTCGTCGCCGCGCCGTGTGAGAAAGGGACCACCTTATGCCGGATATTCAGCACGAGACCTACGGACGTCTACCCGATGGGCGCGACGTCAGCCTGTTGACGCTCACGAACGACCACGGCGTTCGCGTGCGGTTACTCGACTTCGGCGCCATCGTCGCCAGTGTCGAGGTGCCGGACCGCAACGGCGAACTGGCCGACATCACGCTCGGCTACGACGACGTCGCCGGCTGGCTCGACAACGCACCGTACTTCGGCGCCACCATCGGCCGTTGTGCCAACCGCATCGGCAAGGCCGCTTTCAAGCTCGATGGCAAAACCTACAAGCTTGCCGCCAACAATGGCGAGAACCACCTGCACGGCGGCAACGTCGGCTTCAACAAGGTGCTCTGGAAGGCCGAGCCGAGCAGCGTGCCCGATGCCGCCGGCGTGCACTTCATGCACCTTAGCCGCGATGGCGAGGAAGCCTACCCGGGTAACCTCAACGTCGTCGTCACCTACACGCTGACCAATGACAACGCGCTGCGTATTGAGTTCGCCGCCACGACCGATGCGCCGACCATCTGCAACCTGGCGCACCACACGTATTGGAACCTCTCGGGCGCCGCCGCCGGCGATATCCTGGATCACGAGCTCATGATCGACGCCGACGCGTACACCGCGTCCGACTCTGATCTGATCACGACCGGTGAGATCAAACCCGTGGCCGGCACGCCGCTGGATTTCACCAAGCCCACACCGATGGGCGCCCGCATCAACGATGTTCCCGGCGGTTATGACCTGAACTACGTGCTGAGAAACAAGACCGACCTGATCGTGTTGGCCGCGCGCGTCCGCGATCCAAAGAGCGGCCGCGTGCTGGAGGTGCACACCGACCAGCCCGGCATCCAGTTCTACACCGGCAACTTCCTCGATGGCTCAATTACCGGCAAGGCCGGCATCAACTATCGCCGCCACCACGGCTTCTGCCTCGAGACCCAACGCTTCCCCAACGCCCCCAACATCCCAGGCTTCCCCTCCGTCGTGCTGCGTCCCGGCGAGAAGTACGAGCACGTAATGGTGCACAAGTTCCTGACGGAGTAGCCGGAACAGAGCCCAAGCGACTTTGATGGTCATATTGCAGTTAATTCCGAGTGACGAGTTGAAGCCCCCGCCGGGTGCCATTGGCAGGCCCACCGAAGGTGGGTTTGCCCGTGTGTCAGATGGAAGCTCATGGGCAGGTCTATGACCTGTCCTTGGCACCGCGCGGGGCTTTGTCTTTCCCCTTAGTCCCTTCGGCCCTGCAGTTCCTTCAGCACTGCCTCATGCAAATGCCCGTTCGTCGCCACGGCCTCCGGCGTCAGGTGTGTCGGCTTGCCCGACCAGTCGGTGAATTTCCCGCCGGCCTCGGTAATGACTGGCAGCAGGGCCGCGTTGTCCCACAGGCCCATGATCGGGTCGATCGCGATATCCGCCCGCCCGGTCGCGACCAACGCATACATGTACGCGTCCGACCAGCCGCGATCAGTCAGGCACTTGTCACGCAACCGTTCGTACGCGTCGAGCCGGCCTCGGTCCTTCACCAGCTTCGTGCTCGTGACCAGCACGCGCGCCTGTGACAGATCGTTCACGTCGGACACGCGTGCCCGGCGGCCATCCCACCAACAGCCGAGCCCGCGTGCCGCATAGATCGTCTCGCGCAGCGCCGGCAGATGAATCACGCCTACGACCATCTCCCCCTGCCACTCCAGCCCGACCAGCACGCTGTACAGCGGCACCCCGCAGATGAACGAGAACGTGCCGTCGATCGGGTCGAGTATCCACCGCGCCGCCTCGCGGCCGGTGGTCTCGCCGAACTCCTCGCCCAGCACGCCATGCGTCGGATACGCCCGCTCGATGCGGGCGCGCAGCAACTGCTCCGCCTTGCGATCCGCGATCGTGACGGGCGAGTTGTCGGCCTTCAGTTCGTGCGGCGTGCCGGTGTTGAAGTACCCGAGCGTGACGGCCCCCGCCAACTGCGCCGACTCTACGGCGAAATCCAGTGCGTCCCGGAGTTGCTTGGCGTCCATGTCTGCTCACGAATAAGGTCGAATGGTCGGCCCGGTTGCACGATCATCACAGCCGACGATTGTAACGCCAAACCACTCGGACTAGCCCACACGCAAGACCATACCACGACACAAATAGAGCCTGAAGCGGCAGCAAGGAACATATTGAAGAAGGGACGAAGGGCAGACTACGGTCCGTTCGGTGGGGTCCTCAACCGGCCGGGTGCCATGGGCAGGCCCGCCAAAGGTGGGTCTGCCCGTGCCGCAATCAACGGCACACGGGCAGGTCTGTGACCTGCCCATGACACCCGTCACAATTCGCTATTCGCTATTCTCCAGTCAGCACAGCGATCGCCTGCTCGACCACGTAATCATGCTCGCCGTCGAAGCTGCTTTCGGCCGCGATCTGGATGTCGGGCGTGATGCCGACGTCCTCGATGTGGGCCCCGGTGTAGGTGTACGCGATCCAGGTCGAGACCGTGTAGTTCACGCCGTTTGACAACGAGAAGCCCTGCGGATCACCCGAGCTGCCGCGCGTCGTGTCGCCGATGAGGGTCACGTTCGGGCAGACGTCCATCATGAGCGTGAACCACTCGGCCGAGCTCATGCAACGTTTACCGATCAGGCACACCGTCGGCTTGAGGAACAGGTTTCCCGACGCCGGTTGAAGCGTGCTGGTCTCGCGGGCGCCGCACTCGTCGTGCCCCGCGCCGTTGCGCTTCTCGGTGTAACCATAGACACGAGCCGTATCGGTGAAGTGGCCAGCGAACTTCGCCGCGATGCGTTCGTCGCCGCCATTGTTCGGGCGGATGTCGATGATCATGCCCGCCGCACCGGCGTAGTTTGCGAACAGCGCTTCGATGTCGGCGTCGCTGATGCCGCTGAACGCACCGGTCGTCAGCGTGTCCACCCGGATGTACGCGATGTTGTTCTCCAGCCAGCCGTGCCAGACGACGTTGTCACCAAGTGTCTGGTAGCCGCCGGGTGCGTAGCGATTGCGCGGCGTCGAAGTGTAATTCAGCGTAACGTCGGGCGAATATACTTCTACATACGTGCCGTCGGGCTTCTGTACGACTATGTGCCGGTCGCGCAGCTCGGCGAGCATCTGGGCCAGCTTCTCAGCGAACGCGTCACTGCCGAGATCGGCCGCGAAGTCGGGCCTGTACTTGTCGCGCAGCGCGTTCCAGTCCACACTTTTGTAGCTGAAGTACGAGTAGTAGCGGTCAAAGTTGTCCCAGACTTCGTCGAACTGCGTCTGGACCCCAACAGTGTCCTCGCCGCCGTCCGTGCCATCGTCGGTTCCGGCCTCGTTGGGATCATCCCAGTACAGGCCGTTGGGATCCTCCCAGTCCCAGGTGTTGGGGTCTTCATCCCACCAGAAGTCGTCGTCCCAGTCCTCATCACTCCAGAAGTCGTCGCCGTAGAGGTCGTCGAAGTCGTCCTCGTAGTTGGGATCGTCGGTCCACCACGCCGAGTCGTCGTAGCCGTCGTAATAGCCGCCGTCGTCGATGAAACCGTCTGTGTAAGCCGAGTCGGTTGGGCATCCGCCCAGCCCGACCAGCATCAGACCAATGAGTGCGGTGATCGTCACGCCTGTCAGCCGAGTCATCCCGAGATCTCCTCATGGGGCGGCGACGGTTGAAATGAGGACGTGCCCGCCCGTCCAAGTGTTTGTTGCACAAGCTACGTGGGCCCAAGAACCCAGCGTAGTATCCCTCTGTCACGGGTTCAAGATGGCAGCCCGCATGCGCGACGCCTGACGGCGTCACCCCGGGCCGTCTGGGGCTGCCCGAATCAGCCCCGTCCGTGAGTGGCGACCAGTGCCGCAGCCCCCCATGACGGAGCATTCACCAGGACCTATGCCGGCTGGTCTCTGGTTCTGACAAAATCCGCGCACCTTTTTTTGAGTGCCCCATCCGGTCGCATATGGTCGGTGCCATGGCCCGTGAGTCGGATGCCATTGTCTATGAGTTGGGTGCCATGCGCAGGTCCGCAGACCTGCCCGTGCAGCCCAGCGCCGAGCACAGGCAGACCCGCCTTAGGCGGCCCTGCCCATGGCCGCCATCCCTCAATCCCTACTAGTACGTCACAGGAGGCGGTTTCTCGTCACCCTCCGGCAGAAACTCCGCGAGGATCGCGCCGGCCTGCTGGCGACCATGCTCCAACGCCTTCTTGGGATCAGTCGGCACGTCCGCCCGATCGTCACGGCCGGACGCATCCTCATGTGACAGGTGGATCGTCTGCGTCGGGAAGGCAAACTCGACACCGACCCGCTTGGCCAGCCGGATGATGTCGAGGAACAGACGGTGCTTCTCGCGCAACTCGGTGCCCCAGTCCGGCGTTTCCAGGAACACGTACAACATCACGTCAATTGACGACGCCGCAAAGGCGTTCACATAGCAGTGAAAGTAGTCCTTTCGGGTGTATGGGTGCTGGCGGACGAGCTCGCGGATGCCCTCGGTGAAGGCCTCCAGCTTCTCCGGCGGCGTGCCATAGGTCACCGACAGCATGCAACTGATCCGTCGGAACTTACGCCGGCCCATGTTGTCGATCTGCGCCGTCATGATGGTCGAGTTCGGCACCGTGACCTGCGAGTTGTAGAACGTGCGGATACGCGAGCTGCGCAGACCGACGGATTCAACCGTGCCCTCGATGTCGCCCATCTTGACCCAGTCGCCGACCTGAAACGGCCGATCCAACACTACGTTGACCGAGCCGAAGAAGTTCTTGAGCGTATCCTGCGCCGCCAGACCGAAGGCCAGACCTCCGACGCCCAGACCGGCCAGCAGCGGCGTCACTCTGAACCCGAAGATATTCGCGATGAAGATAAGCCCGACCGTGACCACAACGACCTTCAGCGTCTTCTGCAACAGCGGGACCAGCACGTCGTCGAGCCGCGAGGCCGTCCGCGACGCCCGCCCCTTGAACACCTCCATGACCAGATCGATCAGCCGATAGCAGGCACATACCGCGACCAGCGCCATCACGATCCGCAGCACCCACCAGACCCAGGTCATGATCCCGGCGCCCAGATCGAGGAATTGCAGCAGCCCCCACCACGTCGCCACCATCGCCAGCGACGACGTCGGCCGCAGCCCGCGCCGCACCACCGCCGGCAGCAGCGTGGCCTGCTCGGTTTGCAGCCACGGCCTGGCGATATATGGCAGCAGCAACTGTGACAGCGACCGCACCAGGAAGCCCAGCAGCACTGTCAGCGCCAACCCGCACCACTGCCACGCCTGCAAGCCGCGCCACTGGTACCCCAGCCACTTCGGCAAGATGCCGGGCCGCAGAGTCTCGCGCACCTCGCCGGTGTCCGGATCGGTCGTCCGCACAACCGCGTCATTGATCCGCGCGTTGATCAGCTCGCGCATGTACAGCGACGGCAGCCGCCAGAACGGCAGGTGCTGCTTGGACCACGTCTCATGTATCGGCGTGCCCTCGAGCGTCGCGAAAAGCTGCTCGATGTCGCGGACGGTCTGGCTCGAAAACAGCCACTCACCCTTGCGATCGCCAGAACGCTCGCGCCGAATCTGCACGCGTCCCTGCGGCACAGGCGGAAACAGCGGGTCCTGCTCGGGCGCGTCCGGGTTGTCCGACAGCGTATCGACGAGGATCTTTTGGTGCCGCGTCATCACCAGCCACAGCTTGCCCGCCAACACCGGCGCCAGCTCGCGCTCACCCTCACTAAGCTCGCTAATGTCGAGGCAACTGACCGCCAACTCCAGGTCGCCTGAGTCCATCGCGCTGTAGAACGTCTTCAGCGTCGCGCGCGGCGAGGCCGTCTCATCACGCGGCGGTGCGATGGAGATGGACACAGGCACCGGCGCGGCGGCGGCGGCGGTGGGCGCCGGCTTGGCTCCATTCGTCGTCTTCGTCTCGGTGACCACCGGCTCGACGACCGGGTTCTCGAGCGCGGCGACCATGCGTGGGGCATCCCTGACGGTGCGCGCGTTGAAGCGCCACTGGCCCGGGTCTTCTCCCTGGCGCACCAGCGTGACAGACACCGCGTGATTCGAAAGGGAGGTGATGGAGTACGTCGGCTTAACGTACTGTTCGGGCTTGTCCGGCAGCTTCGCGATATCGAGTGAGCCGTCGTCGAGCATCGCCTGGAGAACACGCTTCATGTCATCGGCGTACGTGATACCAACACGTTCCCTGATCTCGACGACATACTCCGGACCACGCTCTTGAAGAGCTTCCTCGACGGCGGCATCGTCATCAATGCCGGCGTCATCGCGCAACGTCTCGCGCGCAACGTCCGTGAAGTCCATGCACGCCAAAACGGAGGCATAGTGCGTACCGTCATCCTGGGCGGCGTTCCACTGTTCAAGGAAGAAGCGAATCGTGTGATGCGCGGTACGCATGGCTTCGGGGCTGACGCCGGTGTCCGTCGGCTCCACCGCCTCCTCGGAAGTCATCCGCTCGGTCAGCCCGTCGAGATCGGTATGCCAGCGTGGAATCTCGCTGACGATGTGCTCGGGGAATCGCCACTCCTGAACAACTTCGCCACTGCCCGGCGGCACTTCGCGCGCGATACGTTTGAGTTCCAGCACGAGCGGATCGCGACCAAAGGATTGCACCGTCCCGGCGGGCTCGTCGGGCAACACCTCCTCATCCGCCGGGTCAAATGCGCCCGCGTGCTTCAGCCGCGCTAGAATCTCCGCCAGCTTGCGGACGTACTCCGGCCCGTCGGCTCGCACCTTCTCCTCGTCCATCGCGCCGAAGTCCAGGCACGGCAGTGCGGCGACATAGCGTTCATCACCTAGCTCGGTGTCGTCCACCGTTTCCAGGAAGAACTGGATGGCGGCGTGAGGCGTGCGCAGGTGGTTCACCGCCGGCTGCGTTGCCGGTGCTGTTGACGGTCCCGTAGTGGCGGCCTGATCGGTATTGGCTGGCACAGCGGTCTGGGCGGCCGCCGGTGCAGCAAGGAGCGTGAGCAGGACCAGGATGTTCCGCAACGCGTTCCAACTGACATTCATGTCGCTCATGTCCTCGATTGTTGCCGCGGGCTGGCGGGAGAAGCACTCTGTGCGTGGCGCCCCGATAATCTACGGGGATTGGCCGTCGCCCTCAACCTACGCGCTACGCGGACCCTGCGCGCGGCCGCACGTGTTTTCGGCCGCAGCGGCGTCTTTTGCGTTCGCCGCCACGTCTCCCGATAAGAAGCAGCCACGCCGACGCCGAACAGGTGTACTACCGGCCGCGTGCTCGCGGCGCACAAGACGCGCCCGGTATGGAAGCCACGAAGCCGTTGGGGATATAATTGGCTGATCATCGTCGCCGGGGTAAGAGGCAACCCCAGGAGGGAATTGTGCCAAGCCGGTCGAACCGCATTCTCGTAGCACTCGCTGGTTCCATCATCTGCTGCGCGCTGTTGGGCGGCTGCCCTGTCAGCACGGTCGATCTGCCTGATGACACAGGCACCAGTGTGCTCGCCCCCGGCAGCTACTGGATCGAGGAGGACAGCGGTACTCTGGTCTATTACGAACTGCCCGAGACAACCGCCGACTCCGGCGAATGGGCCACGCTGATCGAAGCCGATACGTCGTGGTTCAGCGGCCCCGGCTGGTATGCCCTTTCAGAAGAGTCCGAGTGGGAACGCGACGCGTCGCTCGACAGCCTGACGCTGGACGACGTGATCCAGACCCACGATCCGGTGGCCGCACCCTGACACCGCTCCACCCGCGGCACGTCAACTCGCGGTGTGCCACGACTCTGTGAGCCGTGCATCCGAGAGTCCCACCACGAATCGCATGCGCCTGTAGCGTTAGGGGCCACCGTGCCTGACGTATCATGTGGCGGCCGACGTCCCGTCGGCCGTCTTCGTACACCGTCGCAATAGCACCGTCAGGCACGGAGGCCCGGCGCTACGTGCCTGCCAAGACCGATTAGTCAGCGCCCATCTTGCGTTCCTCGACATTAGCGCGGGACTCGCCACGATGCCGGCACACGCCGACTACCAGCGGGATCGCCGCCGCGTGCGACAGCGGCAGCAGCAGCCAGAATGCCAGGGCCAGGGCGGCCCCGTCACTCCACCTGACCCCGGAAACGCCCCGGCGCCCGGCCCGATCCACCCCTTCACAGAAGCGGACATAGTCGTCGAATTCCGGCAACACGCGTGGCCCTTCGCTGAAGTGGAATACGCGTATTCCTTCCTCTTGCCCAGGCGGGGTTACATCGACGGGGTCAAAGACGTGGGTGGCGTCGGGAACGAATGGGTATCCACCGACCACCAGACAGCTCTGGCACATACGGATGGTTACCGCATTACCCGGCATGGACAGCAAGACTTGGTGAACGAACGGATCCCGGGATGCAAGATAGCCGCACCAACACGCCGCCGGTATCACCAACAGAGCCACCCGCCACCACCAGCGACGTTTGCGGTCCGGTTTCATTGCGTGTCATTCTCGCCGCAGCCCTGTTGGACAGCAATGTCGGGCACTTGCCATAGCGATTACCTCGCAGTGAGTGTGTGGTGACCCACACCCGTTGGTGGGTAATCCGTGCCCTCCCGATTACCCACCCAAGTGGGTAACCATTACCCACTCTGGTCGTCATCACCATGGCCGCCGCCAATCTGAACATCCACATGTTCCGCGTTTACAATACCTTAGAGGTATTCGGGCGCCAGGCGGGCCCAGGGCGCAAGGATTGGCACACCAGTTGCTGCTACTATCCTGTGCCTGAGGACAAAACGGATGAATGCTGGCGGGGAGCCCTGCATTCTTCCGTTCCCTGACGCCTGTGGGGAGACAGGCGAGGTTCGGCCATCCGGATTCGCTCCCCGGATGGTCACAAACGAGTTGGGACCAAACGTATCTTCTGCGGCTTTCTAGCCCGGCGGCCGCCAGGAGTGGTCCCAACTCCTTTTTTTGCGCGCCGCGCGACGCCGGCCCGCAGTTGATTGACCACCGTCGGATTCCCTCGCACAATGCCGACCGATTGAGGGAGTCTCCGATGCCGTATCTGCGTCTGCTGCGTCCACACCAGTGGGTCAAGAACGTTTTCGTCCTCGCGGGCGTGGTTTTCGGGCTGAAGCTGTATGATCCGCACGCCCTGACGCTGGCCCTGCTCGGGTTCGTCTGCGTCTGCTTCGTCAGCGGTACCGTCTACATCCTGAACGACATCAAGGACCGCGAGGAAGACC
>JAFGRR010000259.1 GCA_016935035.1 Phycisphaerae bacterium
CGAGAGATCAAAGACCTGGACGGAGCCGCTGTCAGCGACGCCTGGTGCATCGCCGTCCAACTCGCCTGCCAGGATTGTCTGGCCACTCAGGGCCACCGATACGCCGAGCGAATCAAGCGGCTGCGCGGCTGGCGCGGCCAGCTTGGAGCGCAGCGTCCAGCTATCGCCGTCGCGCACAAACGCGTACAGCGAGCCCGCGTGCGTAATCGGGGCGGTGTCATAGGTGGAGGAAATGATGGCGGTGTTGCCGTTGAGCGCCACTGCCGAGCCGAAGAAGTCGTAGTCATCGATGTCGTCGTCGAAATCTGGCGAGGCAAGCGTGAACTGATGTGCCCAGACGCCGAGAGAGCCGCGTACGAAGATATGTGCCAAGCCAGGATCGCGGGCAGCCCCCGGCTCCGCAATGACGGCGGTGTTGCCGCTGAGTGCGATTGCGGCGCCGAAGTTGCCGCGAGTTCTGGGAGTCGGCGAGGTCAGCCTGCCTGTCTGTGTCCAGACGCCGGTATCGTCTGTTTCGAAAGTGTATACCGAGCCGGCCCTATCGAAGGGGTCATCATCGGACACCGCACCGATCAGGACGACGTTTCCGCTGAGCGCGATCGGCCAGCCGAACATGTCGCCCGGGGCCGCATCCGCCGCCGTCAGCTTGGCCTGCTGCGTCCAGCCACCAGATTCCGTCCGCGTGAAGACGTAGGCCACCCCGCTGCGTTCGCCACAGGCGTTATTGAACGAGTCACCGATTAGTATTGTATCTTCGAAAACGGCAACCGCCTCTCCAAACTCGCCCGGTGCCGCATCCGTGGGGATGAGCGCTGCCTGCTGGTTCCACCGACCGCCCGCGTCGCGCTCGAAGACATAGGCCGCTCCGGTATGCGATCCTGAGAGGTTGTCATCCGGCGCGCCGACAACCGCTGTGTCGCCGTGGATGTCGACGGCCTGGCCGAATCGAGCCCCCTCTGACGCGACTGTCAGCTTGTACTGCTCGGTCCAGGCGCCGAGCCAGTTTCGCGTGAATATGTACGCTGCGCCGGTATAGGCGCCGCCGTCACGGCGCGCGCCGATGATCGCGGTGTCGCCACTGACCGCCAGCGCACAGCCAAACTCACCGTTGACTTCGGCGTCCGAAGCAGACAACTTGGCGACGCCTGTCTCCTGGCAATCACAAGTATCGCCGATACCGTCGCCGTCGCTATCCAGTTGATCTGGGTTATGGACCGACGGGCAGTTATCGCAGGCATCGCCGATGCCGTCACCGTCGCCATCGGCCTGATCGGGGTTGCAGTGATACGGGCAATTGTCGTCGCCGCTCAGATACGTGCAGCCGAGGACTCCGTTGCCGACGTCCACGCCCCAGCCATCGCCATCGGCGTCAGTGCATTCGTCGCACAAGTCGCCGAGGCCGTCGCCGTCGTCATCGGCCTGATCCTCGTTGTAGACCAGCAAGCAGTTGTCGCAGGCGTCGCCGTGAGTATCACCGTCGCTGTCGGCTTGGTCGGCGTTGGCGACACAAGGGCAGTTGTCGTCGGCGTTCGGGAAGCCGTCGCGGTCCCAGTCGATTGCGTCAAACGCGTATGCCGCCCCGTAGTTGCCAGCACTGTCGCGGTACGTGGGAGCGCCAACGATTACGCCGCCGGCATCGATGGCAACGGCCCATCCAAACATGCCGAACTCGGATGCGTCCGAAGGCGCCAGCCGTTCCGTCTGCGACCACTGCTGCGATGCATCACGCCTGAAGATATATGCTTTGCCCTGGCCGGTTGAGAACTCTGCGCCGTATGCACCAATGACGGCGGTGTCATCCGCGATCGCCAGCGCATGGCCGAACCAATCATACTCTGCCGGATCAGGTGCGGTGAGCTGGGATACATATATCCATGAGCCACTTGCATCGCGCGAATAGACGTAGGCCGCACCTGCCTCGATGCCCAGGTCGTGCGTGTAGGGTGCCCCGACAAGGAGCGTGTTACCGCTGATAGCGACGTCCACCCCGAAGCTGTCGAACCGTGGGCTGAGTGGCGTTGTCAGCTTCGCTCGTTCCACCCATTCGTTCGAACCGTCATTCACGAATACATAGGCCGCACCAATGTAACACGTGTTCGCCCCCGGACATCCGGCCTGTGGGGCACCCGCGACGATCGTGTCACCATCGATGGCGACCGTGCTACCGAATCGATCACCATCGCTGCCATCCGAAGCGGTCAGCGCTGCCTGCTGCGTCCAGGTTCCGCCGGCATCACGCGTGTAAACATACGCGGTTCCCGGCATAAGGTCGGCGTCTGAATCTCCCGGCGCACCGATGGCAGCGGTATCGCCGTTCATCGCTATTGCGGTGCCAAAGCGGTCCCAACCCTGCTGGCTCGCAAGAGTCAGTTTGTCCTGCTCCAGCCAGGAACCGTCTGACTGTCTTGTGAACACGTAGACAGCACCGGCACAACTGGCGGCCTCGTAGTCATATGGCGTTCCGATCATGACCGTGTCGCCGCTGATGGCGACGGCGCGCCCGAAGTTGTGGTCCCCGTTAGCGTCGGGCGGCACCAGCTTGGCCTGCTCTACCCAGGCACCGGTACCGTCCAGCACGAAGACATACGCGCCGACGACGGCGGTGTCGCCATCGATGGCGACGGCCGATCCCATGCAACCACTCTCGCCGCCATCCGACGCCAGCAATTTCGCCACGGCCGTCGGATCACACTGGTCCCCCGCGGCCGCGGCACATGTTGTCAGTAGCACACCGCAGACTAGTGTCGCAACCAGTCCCTGCCAGCATCGACAACCATTGATATCGTCTGTACGCCCCGTCATGATCTGGTCCTCCCTTTGTCGCTTGGGCGAAATTCGCCGTACTCGACCCCGTGCACGCCGCGCCTCCGTGGTCGTGCCGCTCATGGTACCTGACAAATGTATTGGTAACCACACGCTCTCAATGCACTTGAACCGGCGTGAGGTTAATCGCTGTCGCCGATTTCCGACGCGGCGCAGCCGTTTACCGCCGACACAAACGCTCGCACGTCCTGATTCCGCGACGTCCAGCTTGCCGCATGCGTGCATGTCGGCGACAATTCTGGCTCAGCATCTCTTAGTGTGATCAGTTCAATCACGCGCCTGTTCGGGCACCGGATGGAGGCAGATTGTGATCAAATTTGGACCCGGGAACCTGCGAATCCCACGTTTTGAGCGGCCCGTTTATCTGGTCGCGGGCGGGATGACCGACTTCCGCAAGAAGTACTTCGAGAAGAACACGAGCCAATTGTGCACCGAAGCACTGCGCATGGCGGTGGAGGAGAACGACCTCAAAGTCGACGCCGAGGAGTTCCGCCGCATGGTCAACTGGTGCGTCTATTCCCAGTTTGCCGACCATTTTGGCGACCAGCTTCTGGCGGCTTCAAAGATCCACGACTATCTCGGCTTTGACCCGCTCGGCAACATCGAGGTCAAGACCGGCGGCGCCACCGGCGGGTCGTCGGTGCTGGCGGCGGCGCAGGCGGTCGCGTCGGGATACGCGAGCTGCGTGCCGATCGTCGGCTGGGAGCGCATGGACGACGTGTCGACCAAGGTCGGCAACTCGTACATCGCCAGCGCCGCGTGCAAGGACTTCGAGAGTGAGCTGGGCTGGATGTACGCGGCTTATTACGCGCTGATGGCCCAGCGCTACCAGTACGAGAACCAGGTGCCACACGAGACGCTGGCCAAGATTGCCTGCAAGAACCACGAATATGCGTACTACTCGCCGTTCTCGCAGAACCCGGGCAAGTACACGGTTCAGGACGTGCTCAAGAACGAGATCGTCTCCGACCCGCTGACGTTCCTGGAGTGCTGTGTGATGAGCGTTGGGTCGGCGGTTCTGATCATGTGCGACGAGGAGACCGCGTATAAGCTCTCCGACACGCCGATCAAACTCGCCGCGATCTGCGGCGGCACGCACACGCTGCGCACGGCGGACCGCCGGGATATGCCGATTCTGCTGCTGCCGAATGAGACGGAGGCGACCTACGCGAGCTTCAAAGGTGGTCGGCGGCGGGAATGGCCGGGGTTCAGCTCGTTCCTGGCGGCGCGCATGGCGGCGTACCTGGCCTACAACATGGCCGGGATCAAGGACCCGGTCGAGGATTTCGACATTCTCGAAACGCACGACGCGTTCACGATCAGCGACATTCAGACGTATGAGGACATCGGCCTGCGACCGTATGGCCGCGGGCGCGAGTTCATTGAATCGGGCGAGTGTTACTTCGACGGCAAGCTGCCGACGAATCTCTCGGGCGGCCTGATCGGCACCATGCACGCCGTCGGCGCGACCGGCATCTTCCAGATCATCGAGATCCTGTGGCAGATGCAGGGCAAGTACGACAAGTTCCACGGCAACCCGGAGATGTGGACGCGTTACGGCAAGAAGAAGCCGGCCGACTGGAAGAGCCTGCAACTGAAGAACCCGAAGCGCGGCTGCGCCATCAGCCACGCCGGCACCGGCAGCCACGTGACGTGTGCGATTCTCGAAAAGCCGTAGGGAAGTGTCGCCACGCGTTGATGATCTGACTGAAGACGAATCGGAGCGGGTCTCTGCTCCACACGATACGAGGAACGAACCATGGATTGGCCAACAAGCTGCCTGGAAGTCATCCAGGAAGAACCGCTGACCGTGAAGAACCCGAAGACCTGGCACCACACGCATAGCTACGGCGGGTGGGGCAAGTTCTTTCAGGGCCTACGCGAGAGCAAGCTGCTCGCGACGCGTTGCACGAACCCGGCGTGCGGCGAGAAACGCCTGTTCCTGCCGCCGCGCTGCGATTGCGTCGATTGCTGGCACCCGACCGAATGGGTCGAGGCCCCGCAGGTCGGCACGATCTACACGCACTCGACGGTGACGTATCCGGGCGAGCTGTTCAAGCTGCCGCCCGGCACGCCGCTGATCAGCATCGAGATCGAGGGCGTGTGCACCAAGCTGATGAGCTGGTTGAAAGAGGGCAAGCCCGAGTTTGGCATGAAGGTCAAGGCGGTGTTCAATACGAAGAACCCGACGAACACGATCCTGGATCTGGCCTGGGTGCCCGCGTAAGGCTCGTGCGGTCGGCTTGAGCCGACCGGTGGCAAAGCCCTATTAAGGGCTGGTTGCTTCGCACTGGCGCGTAGGAGCCATTCCAAAGCCGAACCGAGCCGCGACCGTAAGGAAGCGGTTGCGCCGTGAAACGAACTGTTTCTCAGTCAACCGCTTCCTTACGGTCGCGGCTCAGATCAGAATCGCGGTTCCAGGATAGGTTCTGGTCTCATAGACGGCTTCAGTCGACTTCCGATCGAGAAGCCCGGCTGAAGCCGGCCCTTTGATAGGACTAGAGGTCGCTCATTCGCTGGCCAGTACGCCTCGCGGGGGCTAGGGGCTGGGGGCTTGCTGTTATGTGATAGTTGCATTCTGCGATCAATGTGTTGTCACCGTGTTGCAAAGTGCCACTCTATGGCCAGCGGGGTGGAACCGGTAGCTTGGTGTAAGTGCTTGTTAATCAGACTGTTCCGGCGACAATGGGGGCTTCGCGTATCGTGGCGCGGTTTGTGTACGTGAAATGGTGGCCCGCGACGGCGTCGGGGGTGGCGCTGTGCGGCTATTGGTGGATTGGTGCTTATGAGAACGGTGTTGGAGTGTATTCCCTGCTTTCTGCGGCAGACGTTAGGGGCCGTGCGGTTGGCGGGCGGCGATGCGGAGTGCCAGGAACGTGTGATGCGGGCGGTGCTGCGCGAGGCGGCGGATTTTGATCGCACACTTTCGCCGCCGGCGATGGGACAGCGGATTCATCGCCTGATTCGTGCGGAGCTCGGCGGACGTGACCCGTACGCGGAGATCAAGCGGCAGCACAACGAATTTGCCCTGAACCTATATCCCGAGTTACGCGAGCGCGTGCTGGCGGCAGAGAACTCGCTGGAGGCCGCCGTGCGGTTGGCGATCGCGGGCAACGCGATCGACATGGGCGTGAACTCGCACGTCGATGTTGACCAGGTCGCCAAGATCGTCGAGCAGGCACTGGCGGTGCCGCTGTCCGGCGACGTCGCGGAGTTCGCGGCGGCGATCGATCAGGCCCGCGACATCCTGTTCCTGGCGGACAACGCTGGCGAGATCGTCTTTGATCGGCTGCTGCTGGAACAACTGCCGCTCGAGAAAGTGACGGTCGCCGTGCGCGGTCGCCCGGTGATAAACGACGCGACGCGTACGGATGCCGACGAAGTCGGGATCACGGCGTTGGTGCCGGTGATCGACAACGGCGCCGATGTGCCGGGCACGATTCTGGGAGAGTGCGATCCCGCGTTTCGGCGGCGGTTCGATGAGAGCGATCTCATCATCGCCAAGGGCCAGGGCAACTACGAGACGCTGAACGACGTGCCCAAGAACATCTACTTCGTGTTCATGGCCAAGTGCCAGGTCGTCGCGCGACATCTGAATTGCGACGTCGGCAGCATGATTTTGAGGCGTGCTGTCGGCGTGGCGGAACAGACGGCGACACGTTAGCCCGGCGGCGCTCTCGACTGTGAAGGAGTTGTGATGGCAGCGGTCGTGTGGGTAGACAAGTGCACCGGATGCGGCGCGTGTCTCCTTGCGTGTCCGGTGCAGTGCATCATGATCGTGGCCGGCAAGGCCGTGGTGGATGAATGGAAGTGTGTTGATTGCGGCGCATGCTCGAAGGTGTGCGAAGAGGAAGCGATCATAACGGCGGTTTGACGCGTGAGGTGGTTGGAGCGTGTTGTGCAACGCAGCCACCGTGGTTTTGGCGGCGATTAACGGGCGACGTCCCATCGCGAGTGTTGATACAAGCAAGCAGGTATGGCAGTGAGAGTAGCAATCGCAAGTGGCAAAGGGGGCACCGGCAAGACAACGGTCGCCACGAACTTGGCGTATGTCGTTGCGAGCAGTGGTTGTACCGTTGCATATATCGATTGCGATGTCGAGGAGCCTAATGGGCATCTGTTTCTGCGCCCAGCGTTCAAGAAGAGTGAGCCGGTCGCGGTGCTTCATCCGAAGGTAAACGAAGGCGAGTGCCAGAATTGCGGCCAGTGCGGCGAGATCTGCCAGTACAGCGCGATCGTCAACATGCCCACTAAGGTGCTCGTGTTTCCAGCGCTGTGCCATGCGTGCGGCGGGTGCGTTCTGGTGTGTCCGTGTAAGGCGATCAGTGAGGTGCCACGCCAGATAGGGTGTGTGAACATCGGCAACGCCGGCGACGTGCAGTTCGTCGAAGGGCGTCTGAACATCGGCGAAGCCATGAGTCCGCCGGTGATTCGGGCCGTGAAGCGCGCGGCACCTGAGGCAGAGATAATCTTCACAGACGCGCCGCCGGGGACATCCTGTCCGGTGATCGAGAGCGTTCGTGACGCGGATTTCGTCATCCTAGTTACCGAACCGACGCCGTTCGGGCTGCACGATCTCACGTTGGCGGTGGAGACGATGCGAAAGCTGGAACTACCGTTCGGCGTGGTGGTGAACCGTGCCGATGCCGGCGATCGCCGCGTTGTGGAGTATTGCGCGCAAGAGCAGATCACGCTGCTGGCGGAAATACCGGATGATCGGCGCGTTGCGCAGGCCTATTCGCGTGGCGAATTGGCATCAAATGCCCTGCCGGAGATGCGCGACATGTTTGCAGCACTCTGGGCCGATGTGCGTCGGGAAGTTGAAACGAGCCTGGCGCGGCCGCTGACCAAGAACTGAGCGCTCCTAAGTGAATGTGCGGCGTCAGGCCTGCGAGCGTGACGCTATCGGGTTGTTGAAGTAGTCTGGTTAGGAAAACAGTGGATGCAGGATAAGCGGCTTAGCGAAATAGTCGTCATAAGCGGCAAGGGCGGCACGGGTAAGACGTCGATCGTCGCGTCGCTCGCCGTGCTGGCCGAGAATTGTGTGCTGGCTGACTGCGACGTTGATGCCGCGGACCTGCACCTTGTGCTCGCTCCGATGACCAGGCAGCGCGGCGAATTCTCAGGCGGCTCCCAGGCTCGCATCATCGCCGAGCAGTGCAACGGCTGTGGCAAATGCGAGGAGGTCTGCCGCTTCGATGCTGTTAGTCTGGACGGCGACGGCCCACGCCGCCGCATTGATCCGATCGCTTGCGAAGGCTGTGGTGTGTGCGCATGGTTCTGTCCGGAAAAGGCGATCGCGTTTGAGCCGGCGATCAACGGCGAGTGGTTCATCTCGGACACGCGCATCGGCCCGATGGTGCACGCCCGGTTGGGCATCGCCGAGGAGAACTCGGGCAAGCTCGTCAGCCTGGTGCGCGAGAAAGCCCGGGAGGTGGCACAGAGCCAAGGCCGTCAAATGGTATTGATCGACGGTTCGCCCGGCATCGGCTGTCCGGTGATTGCGTCGCTGACCGGTGCGTGGCGGGCGCTGATCGTGACCGAGCCGACGCTTAGTGGGCTGCACGATCTGGAGCGTGTTGCCGATCTAACCGTGCACTTCCGCGTGGAGACGTTCATTTGCATCAACAAGTGGAATATCAACGAGGAATTGGCGGCGGAAATCGAGAAGCGCGCGAGACAGCGCGGCCTGAAGATCGCCGGCCGCGTGCGGTATGATCGCGCTGTAACCGATGCTCAAGTGGCCGCCCTCACGGTTGTCGAGCACACTGAAGACGGAGTCGCGGCCGATATTCGCGCCGTGTGGAGTAAGGTATGCAGCGTCGCGGCCGTTGGTAACGAGCAGAGAGCGTAGCGTCAGGCCTCCGCGCCTGACGTATTCGAGCGGTCTCGGGGACCATCCGGTGTGCCACGGCTCCATGAGCAGTGCAGTCACCGGTAAACGCACGGCTCAGAGAGCCGTGGCACAAGGTGAACCGCAACAGAGTGTGCGGAAACAAGCAATACACGCCGGCGCACAGTATGCCGGCCGCGATAGAGGAGATTACCCCATGAAAGTCGCAGTCCCCGTTCAGGGCGGCAACGTCAGCATGCACTTTGGCCATTGCGAACACTTTGCCCTCTTCGACGTCGATGAGGTGAGCAAGCAGATTACCGGCACGACCACGCACGCGCCGCCGCCGCACGAGCCGGGCGTCTTGCCGCAATGGCTGCACGAGCTCGGCGCCGATGTGATCATCACCGGCGGCATGGGCGCGCGGGCCCAGCAGTTGTTCGCGCAGCACGGCATCAACATCGTGCTCGGCGTGACTTCGGGTACACCCGAGGAGGTCGTCAACGCATATGCAAGTGGCGCTCTTGCGTCCGGTGAGAATGCCTGTGACCACTGACACGGCCGCCGCGAATGTTCAGCCGGCGATGCACGCGAACTGTATCGTGTGTGGCCAGTGCAACGGGCGCGGGCTGCGGCTCGAGTTTGAGGCTGCGCCCGATGGCAGCGTGCATGCTGAGTTCGACTGTGACGCGATGTTCGAGGGCTATGCCGGCAAGCTGCATGGCGGTATCATCTCCGCGATACTCGATGGGGCGATGACGAACTGCCTGTTCGAGCATGGCCACCCGGGCGTGACCGCGGAGTTGACGGTGCGCTTCCGCCACCCGGTGCAGACGGCCCAGAAGGCCACGGTGCGGGCCTGGATCGAGCGTTGCTCGCCGCCACTGCACGTGCTGCGCGCGGAGCTGTCACAGGACGACGAATTGAAGGCGACGGCGATTGGCAAGTTCATGGACCACTCCCGCGCCGGATAACCGCGCCCATCGACATGCCCAGGAGCGTTGTGCATGGCTGATTACATTCGTGACATTCGCAAGCTTGTGGGGACGCGGCCGCTCTTTGTGCCGGGCGTGCGTGCGATCGTCGTCAATGACGCCGGCGAGATATTGCTGCAACGGCGGACCGATGTGCCGGTCTGGTGCCTGCCGGGCGGCGCGGTTGAACTGGAGGAGACGGCGGTCGAGGCCCTCAAACGCGAAGTGCTGGAGGAGACCGGGCTGACCGTGCTCTCGGCCGAGGCGATGGGGGTGTACACCGGGCCGGAGCAGCAGTTCGCCTATCCCAACGGCGATGTCGTGCAGTGCTTCGCGATCGCGTTCATCGTGCGGCGGTGGGAGGGCCAGCCGCGGGCCGACGGCGTCGAGGGGCACGAGGTGCGGTTTTTCCCGCCGGACCGTATGCCCGACAACGTCGTCTCCATTCACCATCAAACGCTCAGCGACTACAATACGTTTGACGGTGCGTTCATCGCGGCTTAACGCCCGTCCGCACCGATCACCGCAACTTCTCGCAGGAATGCTCATACATGCGCGGATTCACCGAAGCTCAGATCAGCAGGGCCATCATTGATGCATATCACAAGCGGCTTTCGGACTGCCTGGTCGGCGACGTGCTGATCGCCGGGGCCGGACCGTCGGGTCTGGTGGCGGCGTACGACCTGGCGCGGCAGGGGCTGAAGGTCACGATTCTGGA
>JAFGRR010000260.1 GCA_016935035.1 Phycisphaerae bacterium
GCCACGCGCACGTTGAGGTCTTCGGTGATGTGGCCTTCCTCATCGTGCTCGTCGCTGTCGACCGCAACCAGCCCCTCGCCGTATCCCGGGATGCCGCGAGGAGAAATCCCGTTCTTCGTCAGCTCGTAGCGGCGATAGTCCGGCGCGGTCTTGACGATGTGCCTTTCGGCCTTCTTTTTCGACAGATCAAACCCTTTGGAGTTGTAGTAGGAATCGATCAAATACTCATCTGTCAGGACAAACGCAGGGATCTGGTACTTGTCGGCGAGGTTGAACGCCTTCTGCGTCAGATAGAAGGCCTGTTCGAGCGTTCCGGGCGCGAAGAGGATTCGCGGGAACTCGCCATGTCCGGCGTAAAGGGCCAGTTCGAGGTCCGCCTGCTCGGTCCGCGTGGGCAGGCCCGTGGCCGGTCCCGGCCGCTGGGCCAGGTGGACTACCACAGGACATTCGAGCATTCCCGCCAGACTCACGCCTTCGGTCATCAAGGCAAAGCCGCCGCCGGAGGTGGTCACCAGGGCGCGGGCACCGGCGTACGAGGCGCCGATCGCCATGTTGATCGCCGCGATCTCATCCTCCGCCTGCTCGGCCAGAACCCCCTGTTCGAGGCCATGCTGGGCGAGAAAGGTCAACACGCCGGTCGACGGCGACATCGGATAGGACGACACGAAATTGCAGCCGCCTGCAATCGCGCCGAGCCCGACCGCTTCAGCGCCGCTGAGCAGCATCTCGTCCGCGACCTTGGGGCTCGGTTTGAAGGTCAGCTTCAGCCCATGCGGGACATCGAGCTTGCCGACGGCATCGTAGCCCGCCTGCACGGCCTTGGCGTTGTTGGCGACGATGTCCTCGGACTTCTTCGCGAAGAACCGCCGGACATAGGCAACGACCGCGTCCAGATCGAGCCCGAGCAGGCCCGCGATCGCGCCGACCGCCACCACGTTCGAGTAGATCTTGCCGCCGATGTCCGAAGCAATCTGGGTAAACGGAACAGCCAGGAATCGATTCGATTCGGCCTCGTCGCCGACCACCTCGCGCTCGCCGACGAGCACTGTTTCCGGCGAGAGCCTTTCGGCCACGTGGGCGACAGCGCCCTTGTTCAGAGGCACGAGAATGTCCATGCGGCTGACCGGCGCCGCGACGCGCTGGCCGCAGACGCGAATCGTCGTCGAATTGGCGCCGCCCCGCACGCGGGACATGTACTCTTTCGTGGCGAAAACGTGGTAGCCGGCGGCCTTCAGGATGCGCGTCAACAGGTGCTCGACCGTCTGCACGCCCTGCCCTGCCTGCCCGCACAGGACGATCGAAACGTCCTGCTTCTTCACTGCCTGCTGCGTAGCCCCCATTCAGTCATCCTCGATTCGTCGGACTTCGTCGCCTGTCGAGATCGCATTCCACCTGCCTTGCCCATGCGCATGGGCCGAGCATTACCAGCGGTATTATGATGCACGACCCGACGGTGTCAATGGTTCAGTGTTTCGGGCCAATCGACAGGAGGATTTCCCCCAAGTTCTGTGGTTTCGTCACCGGTCGCTGGCAGGCGCGATCGCGGCAAACGTAGGCGGCGGCGTGCCCGTCAATGGGCCCCAGACCGGTCACGAAGGGAGCCACCTCTTCGACGGCCCGGCCCTCAGGGCCGAACGGGTGGACCAGAAGCACGGCGTTGGGCAGGAAATGGCGACGGACTTCGTCCACCAGAGCGTCGGTCTCGGCCGGCTGCGCCGAGGCGGCGATGACGATTTCCTGGCTCGGTCCCAGCGCGAAGCTCAGCGCCGTTGCCATCGCCGCCAGTGCGGTCGGCGACTCGACCATGGGGATGGAGAAGGCATCCAGCACCCGTTGAGCGTGCGTGGCATAGCGTTCCTCGCCGGTGAGCTTTGCCAGACGCAGCAGCGTCATGGCGGCGGCGGAATTGCCGCTGGGGACGGCTCCGTCATAGGATGGCTTCTCGCGTACGATCAGGCGTTCGCCGTCGCGACCGGCCAGGAAAAACCCGCCGGACTGACTGTCGCTGAACAGATCGATCATCCGGTCGGCGAGGCTTGCCGCCTCTCGCAACCATCGCGCATCGAACATCGCCTGATACAGATCGACCAGACCGCCGATCAGGTATGCGTAGTCGTCGAGAAATCCCTTTTCGACGGCCCGGCCGGCTCGGAAGTACCGCATCAGCCGGCCTTCCACACGGAGCGATTCGAGCACAAATCGGGCCACCCGCTCGGCCGCCGTGACGTATCGCGACTCGCCCAGCACGGCGCCGCCGCAGGCCATCGCGGAAATCATCAATCCGTTCCAGCCCGTGATGATCTTGTCGTCCCGGTGCGGACGCGGCCTGGCGCCGCGGTGTTGCAGGAGCTTCTCGCGAGCGCCGGCCAGTTCGCCTTCGATTTCTGTCGATGCGCACGCCGGTTCGTCGCCGGCCTTCGCACGCCGGCGAGCGAGGTGCAGGATGCTCGTTCCGTTCTCGAAGTTGCCTTTCTTCGTGATCCCGTAGCATTCGCAGAAGAGCCTGGCCTGTCGCTGCGGCAGGATCGACTCAATCTCCGCCTGCGTCCAGACGTAGAAGGTCCCTTCCTTGCCTTCGCTGTCGGCGTCTTCGGCCGCGTAGAACGCGCCGCCGGGGTCGGTCAGGTCGCGCAGCACGTAGTCGAGGATCCCGCGTGCCACCGATGCGTAGCGTTCGCGGCCCGTCGCCTGAAACGCCTGGACATAGACCTGGCCCAACAGCGCCTGGTCGTACAGCATCTTCTCGAAGTGCGGCACCCGCCA
>JAFGRR010000261.1 GCA_016935035.1 Phycisphaerae bacterium
AATCGCCGGCTTCGTGCGAGCACTGCTCAAGCGCAGTGGCACGTGGCTGGAATCCAGGCGGAGACGGCCAGGTTCAGTCAGGTTCCTCCGGCACGGCCTGGAAACGCTATCGACTTGTGCTCGCAGGTGTGCTAATCTGGACTATGTCAAGGGCCAGCGTAAGCGGCACGCGCCCAGGCCGGTGGCCCAGGAGGCGGGAAGCACATACGCCGCGAATCGCGAGAGAAAGGGGAGAAAGACATGAAGAAAGCGATTTGCATTGCGACCATTCTTCTGGCGGCCGGGTCCGCCAATGCCGACGTCGTCCCGCTGCAAATCGTCGCCAGCGGCTATGAGATGCCCGCTGGAAATCATGGGGTGCCCGGAGCCGAGAACGTCCTCAGCGACCCTTCGATTCTCGACAATGGGCAGACCACGCATCTAGTGGATTACTCGGGCAACAGTGTCACAATAAACATCTGGGCCAACCTCGGCTTGGCTCCCGACAAGGTCTGGAACGGCCTTGGCTTCGGCGTCTACACCACCGGCAGTATCATGGCCACCGTGAACCTTGACATCCTCAGCAATGACTGGAATGTCCACGGCCCCAGCGGCCGTTGGCTCGACAGCGGCATGGACTTCCCCCGCTGGAACACCGGCTCAGATTCCTACGGAGACAGCAACGGCGACATTGTGACGATGGCCGCCATCGGTGAGGCCGGTCTCGGTGGCGTGGAAGACTACGGTATTGGCGCAACGACCGTCTATGACTGGGACACCATCCAGTACGTCTCTGGCTATCGCGGTGACTGGTTCAAGCTCGGCACGATCACCGTCAGCGCTATCGGCGGGGGCGCTGGCGAGGTGTATCTCACCTACCGGCCCACGAACTTCATCGGTGGCTCCAAGGGCGAGAGCATCATCTACTACGGCTATGGTGCCAACGGTATCATCAACGCGGACGAGAACATCGGCGTCATGAGCAACGTCCCGCTCGTGACGCTGAACATCCCCGAACCCGCCAGCCTGATCCTGCTGGCTATTGCAGGCTTGGCCATTCGCCGTCGCTAGTCGACGCCATCTCACATTAATGCTGGATACACTCAAGAGCCGGACGCCTGCCCGGCTCTTGCTTTCTGAACTGCGTTACGTCCTCTGGCCAAACCGGCATAGCCACGGCACAGTCCAACCGAACTTCTCGACCGGGCTCGGCAAAGTCCCGCCCCCAGAGCCCCGCGCCACGCCGCCGCCACTTCTCTCATACCCGCGCCTCGGGTAGCATATTCGCCGGCGATGGAGTCCGCCCTGAACCGGCCGGCGTGGCCTGATGACTCCTACCTTGGCAACCTGAATTCGCCGCGCCGAGATCGACCCGCCCCATTGCGGAACGCACGTCTCGGACGAAGCGGCATCCGGGTAGGAGCCGTGATGCACAAACTGGTCCCTTTATTCATCTTTGTCGGCTCGGGGGTCGGCGGCGTGATGCGCTGGATGGTGGGCGGCTGGGTGCAGCGGCTCTCCAGCGGCGCGTTTCCGATCGGCACGCTGGCGGTCAACATCATCGGCTGTTTCCTGATCGGCCTGCTCACTGTCGCGCTGCCGGGACGCCTGTTGGTCCGAGAGGAGTTCCGCATCGCGCTGCTCGTCGGGTTGCTCGGCGGCTTTACAACGTTCTCCACCTTCGGCCTCGAGACATTTGCACTGCTCAACGACGGACAGGCCTGGCGCGCGCTGCTCAATGTCGCCGGCAGCGTAGTCCTCGGCTTGGCGGCTGTGTGGCTCGGCTATCGACTGGCCGAGGGCTGGCTGGGAGTCTGATGCCATGAAGATCCCCGAACAGGGCTTTCTGCTCCGCGTATTCATCGGCGAAAGCGATCAGTGGCAAGGCCGCCCGCTGTATGAGGCCATCGTGCTGAAGGCTCGCGAGCTGCACCTCGCCGGCGCGACCGTGCTGCGCGGCCCGATGGGCTTCGGCGCCCACAGCCGATTGCACACCACCAAGATCCTGCGCCTGTCCGAGGACTTGCCGATGGTGATCGAAATCGTCGACAGCCGAGAGAAAATCGACACCCTGCTGCCGCACATCGAGGAAATGGTCGACGAAGGCCTGGTGACGCTCGAAGAAGTCCAGGTGATCAAGTACCGCGCCGGCGAGCAGGGTTAGCCAGCGGCTCGCCCGCCATTGCGGTATAATGAAAGAATTCTGGGATCAGTCGGGTAACCGGGCCGGTTTTCCTGATGGGCACGGGCGGGTCGTCAGGTCTGCCACATACCGGCAACGGCGCAGCGAAAGACGGTGGCGCTGATGACGCCGGAACGATACGAACAGGTCAAGCAAGCGTTCGGCCAGGTTTGCGCGCTGCCGCCGGAGCAGCGCGATGCGTTTCTTGACGAGATGGCCGCGACGGACGCGGAGTTGAGTTCGGAAGTCCGCTCATTGATGGCGCACGACCAGCGAACGCTGCCGGTGCAACGGCGCTTTGCCGCGGACGACGCGCTGCGTGCGATCGCCGATCCGGCCAACGGGGGCGATTCCTCGTCGGCGGCCGGCGGATGGCCGACTTTCGAGGAAGAGACGCCGACGCAGGTCGGACGCTATCGCATCGTGCGGAAGATCGGTGCCGGCGGCATGGGCGTTGTCTTTGAAGCCGAACAGGATCACCCGCACCGCACGGTAGCGCTGAAGGTAATTCGCCCCGGGTTGGCGTCACGCGACGCTCTGCGCCGCTTTGAGCTCGAAGCCCACGTGCTCGGGCAACTCCAGGACGCGGGCATCGCCCAGATCTACGACGCCGGCACTGCCGATGTGACGACCGCCCGCGGCGTCACCGTGCAGCAGCCGTTTCTCGCGATGGAATTCGTGCAGGGCGAGCCCCTGAGCCAGCACATAGAGCGACTGAAACTCACGGTGCGACAGCGGCTCGAGCTGATGGCACGTATCTGCGACGCCGTCCACGCCGCCCACCAGAAAGGCGTCATCCACCGCGACCTCAAGCCCGGCAACATCCTGGTGACAGATAGCGGTCAGCCGAAGATCCTCGATTTCGGTGTGGCACGCATGACCGACACCGATGTGAGCATTACGACGTTGCATACCGGCGTCGGACAGCTCGTCGGCACGCTGCCGTACATGAGCCCGGAACAAGTTGTAGGCGACTCGTCGCAGCTCGACACGCGCTCCGATGTGTACTCACTCGGAGTCGTCGCCTACCAGATGCTCACCGGCCAACTGCCTTACGATCTGCACGACAAGAACATCCCGGAAGCGGCGCGCGTGATTCGGGAGGAGACCGCGGCGCGGCTAAGCACGTCCAACCGCGCGTTGCGCGGCGACCTGGACACGATCGTGGCGACGGCGCTCGACAAGGACCGCCAGCGCCGCTACCAGTCCGCCGCTGAGTTCGCCGCCGACATCCGCCGCTATCTGCGTGACGAGCCGGTCGCGGCTCGGCCAGCGAGCGCGATGTACCAGCTCCGCAAATTCGCGTGCCGGAATCGTGGACTGGTCGGTGGGATGGCCGCCGTCGCCGTAGCGCTCGTGGCCGGAACGGTGATCAGCACGTGGCAGTCGGTGCGTGCCACACGGGCCGAGTCACTGGCACAGTCGCGGTTTGAAGATGCTCTGGCGGCGCAGCATGATGCCGAGGCCGCCGCCGCCAAGGCCGAGACGGTCAGCGCGTTTCTGACGAACATGTTGCGGCACGTGAACCCGCGTGCGGCGCTTGGTCGCGATGTGACGCTGCTGCGGGAGATTCTGGACGACGCGGCCAGCCGCATCGGCACGGAACTGGCCGATTATCCGCTCGTGCAGGCCGAAATCCATGGCACGATCGGGAGTGTGTATCGCAGCATCAGCGCATTCGACGACGCCGAGCGACACCTGCAACAGGCGTACGACCTGCGTCGGGCCAACCTTGGCAATGACAACTACGAGACGGTGGTCGCGCGCGCCGCGCTGGCCGAGCTGCACTGGCAGCAGGGGCGTTTTGATGAGGCGGAGCAGATTTACCGCGAGTCTATCGCCTGGTGCGAGGACACGCTCGGTGGGCGCCACTCGGAGACGCTCAATCTGCGTTACCAGCTCGCCGGCGTGCTCAACGACCAGGGCCGGATCGATGAAGCCGAAGCCGAGGTGGCGGCGGTGCTGGAACTGATGGCGACCGAGTTCGGCGACGATGCCGACGCAACGATCGAGGCTCGTAACGGGCTGGCCATATTGCTGCGCGATCGCGGCCGCCTCGATGACGCGGAGACGCTGCTGCGCGAGGTCGTGCAGGCCTGGACCGAACGCTACGGTGAGTTGCACGCGCCTCGGCTGGCCGCGCTGCGCAACCTCGCCAGCGTGGTGAATGATTTGGGTCGGCTGGATGAGGCCGACACGCTGCTGTGCGAGGTGCTGACGTCGTCGCGCGAGATCTATGGCGACAACCACCGCGAGACTATCGAGGCCAAGATCAACCTGGCCGGCTTCATGAATGAGCGCGGCGACCTGGAAAACGCGGAAACGCTGGCACGCGAGGTCGTCGCCACCGCCCCCGAAGTTCTCGGCCCGCGTCACCCCGACACACTGAAGGCCCTGACGCAGCTCGGCATCACGCTGCGTCTGCGCGGCAACCTCGACGAAGCCGAGCAGTATCTCGCCCAGGCGGCCGAACTGGCACGACAGGTGCACGGCGAGAATCACTCGGCGACCATCGGCGTGCTGAACAGCTACGCCGGCGCGTTGTATGAACAGGGCAAGCTGGCCGAGGCGGGCGAGATCATGCAGCAGGTCGTCGAGGCGTGCCGCTTCGCGTACGGGCCGCTTGGCCAGCAGACGCTGATGTTCACGAACAATCTGGCGCATCTGCGGATGGCTAGCGGCGCAGTCGATGAGGCCGAGACGCTGTTGCTCGACCTGGTAGCAAATGTGGACAAGGCGGCCCCGCCCGGCCACTGGTTCCACCACAGCGCCCGGCTATCGCTGGGGCAATGCTATCTGGCACAGAGGCGTTACGCCGACGCCGAGACGATCTTCCTGGAGTGCTATGAGGGCTTCAACGCGATCTTCGGCCCGACGAACATGCGCACCGTGCAGGCCATGAAGCTGCTTGTCGAGCTATACGAAGCCTGGGACAAACCCAATGAGGCTGACGAGTGGCGAGCGAAGCTGCCGGCGGAGGAATAACGCAGGGTCTCTCTGTAACGCCTCCCCGCGCCATGTGGCACCGTCTTCCAGCTGGTGCTTGCCGAGATCTGTTGGTGGCTTCCAGTCCACGCCAGTGGGCACTCGATCTCGGTGCCCTGCTTCATATGCCATTACGTAATCCGGACTCCCTGTAATCAGTAATGCGGTCTCGATCGGGCACAGGGAGCGCGCAACAAGCGAGCCGCCACCATCTTCGGTAACGGCTCGCCACTTCGGGTCTCCAATCGTCGTCAGCCCTGGCGTCTGAGCCCACGCGTCAGCAGCAGTCCCAGGGCCAGCAGTCCGGCGGACGCCGGCTCAGGAACGATCTCCATGTTGGCGCTGCCAACACCGGGCCCATCGCCAGGCGTACTCATCGCGATATTGATCGGCGGTGTCGTTGCCATGACCGTCTGAGTCAGCGTCCATACCCATCGGCGCGGAGGTCCAGCGTGCAAAACGCCTCTGTCCGTGCCGCCATTCGCATGCGTACTGACCGCAAACCCACCGCCGGGCGAGCTTTCAACGGTCCACGAACTGTCGGGCTCCCAGCGAATACCGGTATGCCAGTCGCAGTTGGCGCCAGATTCGAGCCACTCGATGTTCGACACCCAGGGCATGTTCAGCGCGGTCTCGCCGAGCGAGCCGGTCGTCGTGCCCGACCACTGGTCGCCGCTGCGTTGACCGACGCCGGAAAGCACTAGCGACTCACCGCCATAGCTCGAGCCGGCGGCGCATTCGTAGGCGAACGAGTCGGTCGAAATCGCCAGCGAGAAGTCGAAGCTGCCCTCACCATAGCCGAAATCGGACAGCGTCAACGCATCGTAGTAGACACGTGTGAGGAGCATCTCCGCGGCCATGATGTCCGCCTTCTCGTCCTCCCAGGCCGCCTGAACGTTCGCACACGCCAGAACCGCCACGATCAACCCGATGCCCATTGCGCGTTTTGTGTGACACATCGCTGCTACTCCTTCTGTCTCGCGTTCCAAGGAGCCGGCCCAGTCACCGCTGACCAACGCCGTCCAGCAGGGCAAGCGGCGAAATCACACAAAAGCGGCGCGCAAAATCGGATTTTCCACCCAGACGCACCAGCGCCGAGGAGCGCCGTAGCGTCCGACGTCCCGTCGACCGTCTTCGCTGGCGTATCAAACGCCGTCAGTCATAGCCAAGGTGGGTGCCATGTCCAAACGTTGGCGCGGGCATGTCTCTACGCCCAGTGCACGACATGCTGTCTCTACTCTGCTCCCGTCGGCCACCCGATCTCACGCCGGCGGTCGAGGCTCCTGTACCACACGCCTGAGAATTCCTCCCAGTCGATGTACTCCGTGTGCAGGTCGGCGAAGAGGACGCCGTAGGCGGGCCGCCAGAAGATCGCGCCGTTCGGTGCAACCGACCAGGGGCAGCGCTCGTGTGCCAGCACGATGTCTTCGTCCTCACGCCACTCGCCGGCTCCGGGGCTGTAGATGTACGACGTGTGCGGTATTGGTTCGCCCGGCCGCGCCTCAGTGATGTATTTATCGGCCCGGCATATGAACTGCGGTAACGTGCACTCTCCGTGTGCGACGAGATCGGTAAACGAAGCCGGGTAATCTCCGCAGGCGTTGTGATAGAGCTTGATCGCCTGGCCGATGCCACGGAGGTTGGCTCGCGAGACCGCCGCCTTGGCCGCGGCTTGCGTCGCCGCCAGTGCGCCAAGCCACAGCACGACCTGGACCGCCA
>JAFGRR010000262.1 GCA_016935035.1 Phycisphaerae bacterium
GGCGGATCGCCTGCGGATCATCCGGGACGACGGCGACGAGATTGACGGTGTGAAGTGCGTGCCGAGTTTCGACGCGCTGAAGGAGCCGGTTGACATGGCGGTGATCGCCGCCCCGGCGAGCGAACTGCCCACCATCATCGACAACGTCAACAACAGCGGCAAGGTGCACGCCGGCATCATGATTTCTGGCGGCGTTGGAGAGACCGAGGGAACCGAGGAGATCGAGGCGGCAGTGCGCGAGGCAATCGTGCGCGGACACGCGCGGCCCGACGGCGGCACCGTGTTCCTCGGGCCCAACTGCATGGGGCTGCAATCGCGGCCCGGGCATTACGACACGTTTTTCATCCCGGAGAACAAGCTGGACACGCGCTGGTCGCATCCGGCACGCCGGGTGGCGCTGATCTCGCAAAGCGGGGCGTTCATCATCTCGCGTATGAGCAATCTCACGACGCTCGACGCGGCGCTGGCGATTTCCATCGGCAACCAGATGGACCTCACGGTGGCCGACCTGCTCGACGCGGTCGGCGAACGCGATGATATCGACGCCATCGGCGTCTACGTCGAGGGCTTCGCGAATCTCGACGGGCTCGATTTCCTGCGCGCCGTCAAACGCGTCACGGCCGCCGGCAAGGCCGTCGTTTTTTACAAGGCCGGGCGCACGGCGACCGGTCGGACGGCGGCGGCGGGTCACACGGCGTCGGTGGCGGGCGATTATGACATCGCCATGGCCGCCGCCGAGCACGCCGGCGCCATCGTCACGGAGACCTTCAAGGAGTTCGAACAACTGCTCGAACTGGCCACGTATTTGCACGGCAAGCAGGTCCATGGCCGGCGGCTGTTCACGATGTCGAACGCCGGCATGGAAGCCGTTCGCATGGCCGACACCATCCAGGGGCAGCGCTACGAGGTGAGTATCAACACGCCGTCGGATGCGCTGCGTGAGCGAATGGTCGCGGTACTGGCGCGACACAAGCTGGATCGGCTGGTAAACCCGCGCAACCCGCTCGATGTTACGCCGATGGCAAGCGAAGCGGTCTATGAGGACGTCATCAAGCTGATGTCCGCCAGTGACGAGATGGACGCCATGGTCATCTCGGCTGTGCCGTTGGCGCCGAACATGCTGACGACCGCGGACGAGATTGGTAAGCCGGGCTCGTTCGTCGAGCGTATCCCGCGCCTCTTCGCCGAATCGGCCAAGCCGCTGATCTTCGTGGTTGACTGCGGCCCGACGTACGACGCCCTGGCGGGCAGCATCCGTGAGGCCGGCGTGCCGGTGTTCCGGTCGAGCGACCAGGCGGTCCGTTCGCTGGGGCGCTACCTGACGCACCGCACACGCTGTCTGCCGGATGGCCAGGGTCACTGCTCAGCGCACATGGCTGAACCTGTCTGCGCCGGCGGCGATGCGTAGGAGCGGGCGTTCCGTGTGCCATGGCTCTACGAGCCGTGCGCCATCCGACCAGAACAGACGTTGCTCGATGGAGCGCTGCTCACAGAGCAGTGGCACACCGCAAAGCGAATATGCCCGCTCGCTGCCGCTCGGGCTCTGATTGTGCGGCGCGCGGAGGGACGGGCTCGGCGGTGGCAGCTAGGCGCGAGTCGCGGTCAGGAAGTCGTACTCGCCGCGCTGGCAACACGGGCAATCGCCGGCGGCGCGGGCGAGTTGAACATCGATGGCGTGGAACTGGCCCTGCCAGAGGTCGACTTCGAGCAGGTTGCGGTTGACTGCGGACTGTTGGCCGGTGAGGAGTTTCAACGCCTCGCCGGCCTGGAATCCGGCCACGACGCGGACAATCGCGCCGAGCACGCCGACGGTCTCGGCGGTCGGTGTGCCGCCAGCCGGCGGCGGGTCACGCCAGATGCAGCGCAAGCAGGCGGTTTCGCCCGGGATGATCGCGAGCGCGCGACCTTCCGCCGCGACGCACGCCCCAAATACCCAGGGCACGCGGTTTTTCACGGCCACGTCGTTAATCAGGAAGCGCGTCGCCAGATTGTCGGTGCCATCCAGAATCAGGTCGGCGGCGCCGCACAACTGCTCGGCGTTGCTCGGGCGGAAGTCGGCCACAATGGGATCGATCGAGACCGTTGAGTTGATGCGCGACAGCTTGTGGGCGGCGGCCTCGGCCTTGGGGGTCTCGGCGGCAACGTCATCCTCGTCGAACAGGCCCTGGCGCTGCAAGTTGTCGAGGGTGACAACGTCGCGATCGATGATGCGCAGATGACCGACGCCGGCACGTACGAGCGTCTCCGCTAGCACCGATCCCAGCGCCCCGCAACCGACCAGTGTCACGCGTGCCGCGAGTAGCCGGCGTTGGCCGACCTCACCCAACGGCTCGAAAGATGTTTGTCGGGCATAGCGTGCGAGGTCGCCGGCGCCAGCGGTTTCGCGTTTGTTCACCATGACCACGCTCCGGGTTCGATTCACGCGCGCGTCGCGATGGAGCGACCTGCGTCTCGCAGGTCGGCTCTGATGAAACGGGCACCGGCGTGCTGCGAGAGCAGAGGACAACGTGCCGACTGGCTGCCGCTTCGGCTCTGACGCGAAGACGGCCGACGAGACGTCGGCCGCTACTTTGCCGTCTCGTTACGGCTCAGACTCAGATGACGCGACGGCGCGGGCGAGTTGCCAGTGCCGCCATGAGTTAGTCGCCGCACTGCCGTTCACAAACGCGAATACGCCTACCAAGATACCATCCATGTCACCGTGGATGAGCCAGATCAGGCCGACGCAGGCGCATAAGAGTGTCGCAAGCCCGGAGAGGATCGCGTCCAACAGCAGAGTGGTGAGCACCGCGCGTGCGAATCCGAGCACGGTCGCGATGAGAAGGCCGATGCCGATGATCCGCGCCCCCCACCTGAAC
>JAFGRR010000263.1 GCA_016935035.1 Phycisphaerae bacterium
CAGCGATACGCTCTTCCGACTCGGCGAGACCATGGAACGCTGCGGCTACACGCCCGACCTCTTTGCCCCGATCATGCAGGCCGCCGGCGAGACGGCCGGCGTCACGCCCAACGTCTGGGACATCTGCGTCGCCATCCTCATGAAGGAGCGCTACGAGGAAGAGGTCGACGGCCAGAAAACCATCAAGTTCGCCGAGATGACCCCCGAGCAGGTCGAGAAGATCAAGCGCGAGTGGGGCTGGGTAACGCAGATGGTCTACGGTGCGTCGGGCGGACACTTCCAGCTCAACACGCATTTTGTCGAGGTGCCGAATGACGTCGATGTACCGTACGCCACGCACGGCGGTTGGCTGCGCGGGCCGACTGATGCGTTTGTGCCGGTACGCGGAACCTACGACGGCTGCATGTCGTTCCGCCCGCGCGGACCGTCCGTCACCGGCGGTGCCGATTGCGGCCCGAACGGATCGGCGATGGTCGACATCGGCACGTGGTGCGGCTGGGAAGTCTACTTGCATGAGTGGAATCACAGTTTCGACTGGACCCGCAACACCGACGAGGCCGGCGACGGCTATCCCATCACGCACCACTCCGACGGCTGCGGCCATCAGCCGATTGCCAGCATGGGCTACGGCCACCGTTCCAGCATGCGCTACTGGGTCACGCCCGCCATGTACCACCGCATGGAAGCCGCCGACCCCGACAGCGGTGTCGGCTATGTCCGCAATTGGTGGATCGGCACGCGCCATGAGATCACCGAAACTCCGCCCGAAAACGACATTCCGTCGCATCACGTGCTCGATTACGACTGGCGCGCAGCGGGTGACGAACACCGCTTCCTTGCCGCTGACAGCGACTTCATCGACCTGAACGCGTTCTATGCCGATGACAGCGCGATGAAACCGGGCACATGGTGTGTGGCACATGCCCGCTCAGCGATCTGTTCGCCCGAGCGACAGGAAGTCCGCCTGTGGCTGGGACACAACGACGGTATGGCGCTGTGGGTCAACGATGAGCTGATTCACCGCGGCGACTACTTCGCCATCGCCAAGTTCGAGGATCAGAACTGGCCAAACATGGTCGCCGTCGCCGTCGTTCTTCAGGAGGGCTGGAACGTGATCGACGCGGTGGTCGAATCGTGGCCGGCGCCGCGTGACAAGGGCTACGGTTTCTCGGTTCGAGTCTGTGACGCGGACAATCAGCCGGTGTCGGGGCTGAAGTTCGCCGCAGCCTCGACCGCGCTGCCGAAGGTGGCGCCGATTGATCCGCTACGTCCGAAGTTCGGCCGGTATTACACCTGGGACGACGTGCGCGATGACTACTACTGCAAGCTGCCGCGCATCATCGGTGATGACCTGCGGGCCTACTTCGGTCTGCCCGAGAGTGCCAGCGTGACCGTCACGAGCGACATCGGCCCGACGACCGGCTACGTCGCGGTGGCGGCGACGGCTGATCAGCCCAGCGACACGCTGCTGCCGATTCCAGCCAAATGGAACCGTGAAACCGACGCCGACACGCGGCTCAACAACATCATGGACTACAACCGTGAGGCGATCGCGGTCTATCCGTTTAGTCGCGAGGGTACCGATCGACACCTGCTCATCATGCGGCCCGAGGCAATCGACGCCTATCTGACGTGTCTGCACGAGGATCCGTCCGCCGCCCGCGTCTACGGCGACCGCCCGGTACGCCAGCGCATGCTCGGCTACTTCCAGACTGGCACGAACAACGGCGAACAGGAAGGCGTCCGCGTATGGTTGGTTGCCGAGACGATCCTGCCAACGCCGCTGCCGTTCGACGAAGAGGATCTGCTGTCGCCGCTGCCATAAGACCGCCGCAGGAAGTCCCAACGCAGTAAGGTCGAATGCACAAGCGCCCTGGACTGTTCCACAACCAGCCCAGGGCGTTTCCTGTTTCAACCCCGCCGGGTGCCGTGGGCAGGTCCGCGACCTGCTCGTGAGCCACCGATTCGGCGGTCCCAGAACACCACCACGCCTCCCGCAATTGCAGTCCCGAAGGGACGACTTAGTCACCCCGCGCTAAACACATCCCCGCCTAAAGAACGAAACCCAGGCCAATACCCTACCGATAGACCGGCGGCCAGGGCTTCGTCACGCCTTCCCACGTCCGGGCACGCTCGGACGCGAGGTATGGATCGAGCAACACTCTGACCTTCTCCAGCAACCACGGGGCCGGCATCCAGTTCGCAAACGCGAACTGGAGTTCGTACCGCTCGAATTCGTAGAAGAGGGAGTAATCGTCAGCCCGAACATCGGCGCGCCAATACGGCTCGCCAAGACGATCGAGCACTTCGACCTCGGTCGTGTTTGGCCCAAGCAGCAGTGGATCACCAAACCAGCAGCATGTTCCAGCATAGCCCTTGAATCCGTGCTGCCGATCCCAACTCGCGCGACGATAGAGAACATCGCAACGGTGGAGTGCACCGGCGTCAGCCACACCGATCACGATCCCCTTGCCAGACCACGTTAGGTGACTTGATCGCCAGCGATCGGCGGGCCCCAAACCCGACAACCCTTGCAGGCGACCGCCGAACGGAACATCACAGAATGCCGGACGCCCGAGATCCAGGGCAATACGCAGGTTCGGGTCTTCCACCCATGCCCGCGAAGGATCATCTTTGTCACGAAAGGCCCTCATGACACCGCCGGATTTTCCCGCTCCGCATCAATCCCCAGGCTATCGCGTGCATCCTTCAGCTTCCGCACATCGAACTTACCCTGCAGCGCCAGTTGATGCAGCGCCGCATACGTCACATGCCCCGCGTCCGTCTCGAAGAAGCGCCGCAACTCTTCGCGTGTCTCGCTGCGGCCGAAGCCGTCCGTGCCGAGCACGCACAGGCCGCCGTCGATCCACGGGCTCAGTCGATGCGGGATAGCTTTCACATAGTCCGACGTCACAACCACGGGCCAGCGGGCGTCGCCGAGCTGCTGCGTGATGAACGGCTGGCGCGGCGTCTCGTCTGGGTGCAGGCGGTTCCAGCGTTCGCAGGCCAGTGCATCGCGATATAGCTCGTTATAGCTGGTGACGCTCCACACGTCGGCGGCGACCTTGAAGGCATCGCGCAGCTTCTGCTGGGCCTCCAACGCGACCCGCAATAGCGGCCCGCTGCCGAACAGGTGCACGCGTGGCATTTTGCCCGGCCGCTGGGCGGCGCTGAACTTGTATATGCCGCGCAGGATGCCGTCTTCGACGCCCTTGGGCATCGGCGGCATCGGATAGGTCTCGTTGTAGACCGTCAGGTAATAGAAGACGGATTCCTGTTCTTCATACATGCGGCGAATGCCATCGCGAATGATGACCGCAAGCTCATATGCCCAGGCCGCATCGTACGTAATCAGGTTCGGCACCGTGCTGGCGTGCAAGATGCTGTGCCCGTCCTGGTGTTGCAGCCCCTCGCCGGCCAGCGTCGTGCGGCCGGCGGTGCCGCCGACCAGGAACCCGCGTGAGCGTGAGTCCGCCGCCGCCCAGATCGAATCGCCCACGCGCTGGAACCCGAACATCGAGTAGTACACGTAGAACGGAATGGTGTTGATGCCGTGCGTCGCGTAGGCCGTAGCGGCGGCGGTGAACGACGCCATCGAGCCGGCCTCGGTGATGCCCTCTTCGAGAATCTGCCCGTTCTTCCGCTCTTCGTACTTCAGCAGCAGGTGCGAATCGACCGGATCGTAGAGCTGCCCGGTGCTGGCATAGATCCCGATCGAACGGAACAGCGCTTCCATGCCGAACGTGCGCGCCTCATCCGGGACAATCGGCACGATCAGCTTGCCGAGGTTTTTGTCGCGCAGCAGCCGGCCGAGCATACGCACAAACGCCATCGTCGTTGCCGCCGCCCGTCCTTCGCTGCCAGCGTAGAACTCGTCGAAGATGTTCGTCGGCGGAGCGGCCAATGGCGCGACCGTGACCTTGCGCCGTGGCATGCACCCGCCGAGCGCCGAGCGGCGTTCCATCAGATACTGATACTCAGGTGAGTCTTCGTCAAAGCGGCAGAAGGGGGCCTCGGCCAGTTGTTCGTCGGTGATCGGCACGTCGAAGCGGTCGCGGAAGTGCCGCAGTTCATCCTCGTTCAGCTTCTTCTGCTGGTGCGTGATGTTGCGGCCTTCGCCGGCCTCACCCAGTCCATAGCCCTTGATCGTCCGTGCCAGAATCACCGTCGGCTGGCCGCGATGGGCCACGGCGGATGCGAAGGCGGCGTAGACCTTCTCGGGATCATGCCCGCCCAGCCGCAGATGCTCAATCTCCTCGTCGCTCATGTCCTCGACGAGCCTGGCCAGCTCAGGTGACCGGCCGAAGAAGTGCTCGCGCGCGTAGGCGCCGGGTTCGATCTCATAGCGCTGGTACTGTCCATCGACCGTGTCGTCCATGGCCTGGGCCATCAGACCCTGGCGATCGCGCTCGAAGAGCGGGTCCCATTCACTGCTCCACAGGACCTTGATGACGTTCCAACCCGCTCCGCGAAAAGCGGCTTCGAGCTCGCGCACGATGCTGCCGTTGCCGCGCACCGGCCCGTCCAGCCGCTGAAGATTGCAGTTGATCACCCAGGTTAGGTTGTCGAGCTTCTCACGCGACGCCAGCGTGATCGCCCCCAGGCTCTCCGGCTCATCCATCTCGCCATCGCCCAGAAACGCCCACACGCGCGAAGCGTCCGTGTCGGCCAGCTTCCGATCGCGCAGATAGCGGTTGAACCGAGCCTGATAGATCGAGTTAATCGGCCCCAGGCCCATCGACACGGTCGGGAACTGCCAGAAGTTCGGCATCAGCCACGGGTGCGGATATGACGACAGCCCGCCACCCTCCGCCAACTCACGCCTGAAATTGATCAAATGCCGCTCATCGAGCCGCCGCTCGACATACGCTCGAGAGTAAATCCCCGGCGTAACATGCCCCTGGATGTAAATCAGGTCACCGGGATGCTCGTCGGTGCGAGCGTGCAAGAAGTGGTTGAAGCCGATCTCGTAGAGCGTGGCTGACGAGGCAAAGGACGAGATGTGCCCGCCGATGCCGCTGGCGGCCCGGTTGGCGCGGACGACCATGGCCATGGCATTCCAGCGGACGAGGCTCTTAATCCGGCGTTCGATGTGGCGGTCGCCGGGGTAGGCCGGCTGGGCCTGTGGCGGAATCGTGTTGAAGTAGGGCGTGTTGGCGGAGAACGGGATGGTGACGCCATTCTGGCCGGCCCATTCGTGCATGCGTGCCAGCAGGTAGTTAACACGTTCAGCCCCGCCCTGGTGTCTGACAGCTTCGAGCGAATCCAGCCAATCACGGGTTTCGGCCGGATCGCTATCCTTCCCGGTTGGGTATCTCATGGGGTACCGTATCCTCGTGTCTGGTCGACAGTTATCAGCCATTTCACCGCGTGTCGTGGGAACCGCGCCACCCTACCCCGAATCGCCGCCGAGCGGGAGGCTGCCACCCGCGTATGATGCCTCACCGGACCGGTTGCATCCAGTGAGCACCACCCTTATGATAGCGGGCTAACTTGATTCCTGACATTGCAGCACGCAGGTATGAGGTACGGTTGTGTACGCGATTTTCGAAGACGGCGGAAAGCAATACAAGGTCAGCCAAGGCGACGCTCTGCTCATCGAGACGCGCGAGCTGACTGGGGACCAGAAAGAAATCACATTCGACCAAGTGCTGATGGTCGGCGAAGGGGCCGACGCCAAGATTGGCACGCCCTGGGTCGAGGGTGCCACGGTCAAGGCTAAGATCGTCCGCGAACTGAAGACGCCGAAGGTTGTCGGCTTCAAGTTCCGTCGGCGCAAGGGCCTGCGAACCAAGTGGGGCCACCGCCAGCAGATGATCCGCGTCGAGATCAGCGACATCGCCGGCTGAGACACGGCCACATAGACTAGCGAATCCTCGAGGCCGTCAGCGCACAGGTCTGGCGCGGCGGCCTTTGTTTTGCGCCCGGCCCTGCGACCGTCCTGTCCCCGCCAGCATTGCCAAGCCGCGGGCCACATGTTACGAATGTGCGCATGCGTCACGATGGCCGACAATCCGACCAGCTTCGACCGATCGAAATAGCCCGCGGCTTCACCAAGGCGGTTCCCGGCTCGGTGCTAATCCGGGCCGGTGACACCCACGTGCTCTGCACTGCCAGCATCGTCGAGGGCGTGCCCACGTGGCGCGAGGCTAGCGGCAAGGGCTGGCTCACCGCCGAGTATGACATGTTGCCCGGCTCGGTGCAGGGCCGCCGCGAACGCCGCCGCGACGGCATCGACGGCCGCGCCCAGGAAATCCAGCGTCTGATTGGCCGCTCGCTCCGCATGGCCGTGGACATGACCCGCATGGGCCAGCGCACCATCTACCTCGACTGCGACGTGCTACAGGCCGACGGCGGCACACGCACCGCCGCCATCACCGGCGCATATGTCGCGCTGCGCGACGCGCTCGCCGAGGGCATGCGGCTGGAGTATTGGCGGGACGACGTTGCCACGGCCGCGGTCGCCGCCGTCAGCGTCGGCGTGGTCGACGGCGAAGTCCTGCTCGATCTCAACTATGGCGAGGACGTGGCGGCCGAGGTTGATTGCAATCTCGTCATGACCGACCGCGACGAGTGGATCGAGGTGCAGGCCACCGGCGAGCGGTCTCGGTTCGGCGACGACCAGTTGGCGCGGATGCTCGCACTTGGCCGCGCCGGCATCCATCAACTCTTCCAGGCGCAAAAGGTGGCCCTGGCCGAACCGTCTGAACGCTGATCCGTGACATGGGAGCCATCATGATGAACCGAGCCCATATCACCGTGGTGCTGAGCCTGATCGCGCTGACCTGTGTCGGCTGCGTCAATCCGCTGGCCGAGCGCGAGTATTGGACGATTCGTTGTGTCTCGATCACCGGCCCCGACCAATACCGCGTCGCTAATTTCCTGGCCGACTCGCTTAAGCAGGTGGACCGCATCAAGCCCGACCTCGTAAAG
>JAFGRR010000024.1 GCA_016935035.1 Phycisphaerae bacterium
CGCCCGCCACGAACCAGCGCCGCCGCTCGCCATAACGCTCGGACAACACCTGCGGCGAGATCTTCAGCTCCCCGCTCCATGTGACGACAAGCTGGCCGGGAACCGGCTCCTCTTCGGCGGGTTGCGTCGCCGGTTGCGTCGCTGGCGCACTGGTTGGCTGCCGTTGTGTGTCGGCCCAACGTCGACCGCCACCGACGTCGAACACCATCTCGACGAATTCGGCATCGAGCCCGCCGACGACCATCTCGCCACGCAGTTGCTGGGCGACAATGTTCCCGTCGATGCGGCAGACGTACGCTGTCCGCGCCTCGATCGCCGCGTCCGGCCGCGTCGCGGCGTCGGCAGCGTCCGCCGGCGCATTGGGCTCGGCGTCACCGCCCCCCATGAAGCCGCCGAGCAGTTCGCCGCCGCGATGCAGAACAATCCTGCCGCCTTGCATCAACCGCAGTTCTTCGAGCCGGTTGTCCGAGTCATTCCAGACGAGATTGAGGCCGACGCCCGACAGTTCCGCGTCCGCCAGCGTCACATTCACCGGGCCGTCGGTACGCAGCAGCCCGTTTATCAGGTCGAAGTCGAGGGTGTCCATGCGAATCGTTACGGCGTCTTCGAGTCGCTCGGCGAGCGGCGTACGATCCGGGCCCGTCGCGCGGTCGATCACGATGCAGGCGTTGCCGCTCAGAGATCCGGAGCGCGGCTGCATATCGGATTGCCGAATGCTGTCGACGGCGATCTGTCCCTTGTCCGCCGAGATAGTCGCGATCTGCCGCCCGGGCAGAACCACCATCATCTGCGGTCCGGTGACGGCGATCTCGTCCTCCGAACCGGCAACCTTACGCCAGTCCGCGAAACGCACACGCTGCCGCAGTCGCCCGGTCTTGTCGTCGTAGATTGTGTAATCAACCGACTTGCCCGGTTGAAGTGGAATCTGGCCTACGTGCAACGTCTCTTCCGGACTGGCCTCTGGACGCTCAGGCAATCCGGCGCCCGCGGCGGTCTCCTCACGCTCCGTCGCCGACGGGTCCTGCACCAGGAACGTGTAGGCGAGGAACACCAGCACGAGCATGCACGCCGTCGATACCGCCAATACGATGCCACGACCCATGTATTCACTTCCCGCAAGTCGCCGCGTCTCGCTGCCGCGCGGCGTAGGTTTTCAGCATTCCGCGTCGAATCGCCGGAGCACGTCGTCCCAGTCGCCGGTCTCGCGCATCAGAAACTCGATCGCCTCGCGTACGGCCCCCTCGCCGCCGCGTGCCTCGGTTACCAGCTTGGCGATGGCCCGCACCTCGGGCCTGGCATTGGCCGGCGCGATCGGAAAAACGCACTGCCGCATGACCGCGATATCCGGCAGGTCATCGCCCATGAAGGCGGTTTCGTGCAGTGTTATGCCCAGCGTATCCAGCAGGCGGCTGACGTCGGCGAGCTTGTCGGCGCTGGTCTCGATCAGGTGCTCGATCCGAAGCAGCCTGGCCCGATGCTGAATGCTGCCACCGCCCTTGCCGGTGCAGATAACGACCTCGCCGCCGGCCTGCTGAAAGAGGCGGATCGCAAAGCCGTCATGCACATGAAACGAGCGGCGTTCGACACCGGTCTCGGCATCGACGTGCAACAACCCGTCGGTCAGCGTCCCGTCAACGTCCAGTATCAGACAGCGAATCCGCGCCAAGATCACCTCGCTCATAGTGGTCAACCACGCCCATCGCGGCCCAGCACGCTACCGCGCGGCTGGCCAGCGTGATCCTGGCCCGTATCATAACCGACGTGGGCGGGCCTGCACCCTTCCCACACCGACGACATCCCCCAAACCGAGCCGCGCCCGTAAGGGAGCGGTTGCTGGTGACGGCGTCAGGTTTTCGACTCAACCGCTCCCTCACGGTCGCGGCTCAGAACGACATACGACATCGAGATTACTTCAGTGAGCACTCTGCAATGACAACAGGCACGCAGCCACCACCCCAACGTCTCGACCTCGGCGACCGCACCGTCACGCTGCTCAGCGGCGGCAGCCTCAAGCTCGACGGCGGCGCCATGTTCGGCATCATTCCCAAGGCTCTGTGGGCCCGCACCACGCCCGCCGACGATCTCAACCGCATCCAACTGCACTGCAACTGCCTGCTCGTCGAATACCGCGGCGAGAGCGCCCGCCGCATCATCATCGAGACCGGCCACGGCCCCAAGTATGCTGAGAAGGAACAGAAGATCTTCGCCATCGACCCCCAAGACTGGCTGCTTCCGACCCTCCAATCCGCCGGCGTCGATCCCGGCACCATCACCGACGTCGCCGTCACCCACCTGCACTTTGACCACGCCGGCGGCTTGACGCACGAGCAGGACGGCCGGCTGATGCTCACGTTCCCGCGCGCTCGCGTGCATGTGCAGCGCCGCGAATACGACGACGCCCGCGCCGGCTTCGGCGTCATGACCGCGACCTACCGCCAGGAGAATCTGCTGCCGATCGACGAGGCCGGCGTCTGGCAACTGCACGACGGCGAGGCCGAAATCGCCCCCGGCGTCCACGTCTCCCCCCTCCCCGGCCACACGCGCGGTCACCAGGCCATCATGATCCGCGGCTCGGACCGCACGATGGTCTTCTCCGGCGACGCCATGCCGACGGCGCAAC
>JAFGRR010000264.1 GCA_016935035.1 Phycisphaerae bacterium
CGAGATCGGCCTGCGCATGGCGATCGGAGCGAACTCGGGCCACGTATTGGGGCAATTCCTGTGCGAGGCGGTAGTGCTGTGCGTGATCGGCGGGCTGGTGGGGTTCGCTGCCGGCTGCGGCGTGGCGGAACTGGTAGCGCGCCAACTTCAGTGGGAGACCGAGATTTCGTACTGGATGGCGGGCGTGGCGATCTTCTTCGCGACCGCCGTCGGTGTGCTATTCGGGCTATACCCAGCATGGCGTGCAAGTCGCCTTGATCCAATCACCGCACTGAGGTTCGAGTAGGGGCGAGCGGCGTGCGGCCGACAGAGCCCGGGCGAAAGCCAGGGGCATGTTCGTCGCGGATTCCGAATAACGAATAGCAGGAGAGACAGCGGGCGCTGGGGGTGCCGGGGCCCAATTCGCCATTTGCCGGGAAAAAACAATATGCCCCTCGCTGCCGCTTCGGGTTCTGATCTCGGGCTCTGGTTGGGCGTCAGCGTGATAGCGTCTGTCGTAGTATCGCGTGCATTTCGGTCAGGAAACGCTGGCGGCTGAACTTCTGCGTGTGTACGTGCATTGTTGTTGGGTCGAAGGCCACCTGGTCGATGACGCGGATGGCGTTGCAGATATCTTCGACCGTCTGGTGCTCGAATAGCGCGCCGGTCTGGCCGGGAATGACAGTCTCACACGCCCCGCCTACGCCGTAAGCGATCACCGGGCAGCCGTGGGCCATCGCCTCGACTGGGACGATGCCGAAGTCCTCTTCGCCGGGGAAGAGCAGAGCGGCGGCGCGGGAGTAGTGGTCATTGATGACGTCGGCGGCCTGCCAGCCGAGCCAGGTGACGCTGGCGTGCTTGCGTTTCTTCAGGCGTTTCACATCCGGCCCTTCGCCGATCACGACCAGGCGGCGTTTGAGCTCGCGGCAGGCGTCGATCGACAAGTCGAGGCGTTTGTAGGGCACGTGATGTCCGACCGCCAGCAGGAAGTCTTCGCGTAGGCCAGTTACCGGCTCGGGCGGCAGGTCCACCGGCGGATAGACGACCGTCGCCTCACGCTCGTAGTAGTGTCGGATGCGAGTTGCCACGTGTCGTGAATTCGCAACGAACACGTCCACGCGCTGGGCCGCGTCAAAATCGGTTCGCCGAATGCGCGGCAATGTCCAGTTCCACACCGGCCGCAGCGGCAGCGGCACCGAGCGGCCATACTCGGCGGCGATCTCCGGGTCCCACGCGTAACGCACCGGCGAATGGCAGTAGCAGACCACGCGGCTGCTGTCGTGCGGCGTCATGGCCTTGGCGATCGACGCGTCCGAGCAGACCACCAGGTCGACCTCGGGCAATCGCATTCGGCGGGCTGCCCATGGCATAAGCGGTAACAGCTTGGGATAGAGCTTGACGGCGTGCGGGAGGTACTGGAGGAAGGAGGTATAGATCTCACGCGACGGGTCGTCGGGCTCGAAACGGAAGTCGGGGTTGTGGACCAACGTGTAGATTGGACTGCCGGGCAGAAGCTCGCCAAGCGCTTCGAGCACGCGTTCGCCGCCACGCCGGCGGATCAGCCAGTGGTGCGTGAGAACGGCCGTACAGTTCAAGGGTTTGAGCATGGGAGGGAGTGTACGCGATCGGTGGCGGCGCATTAAGGGGATTGAGCGCGGGCTGTGACGGCGTACACTTCCAATGTGCGGTAATGTAGCGTCCGACCCCCGTGCCGGACGTAGGTCGCCGGTAGGCGCGCGAACGCCTGCCGAAGTCCCACAACCGACGGGGGCATTGGCCGCCACGTCTGAGGTGACGCGAATGGACGGTTGCTGGGTTCGAAGGACGTTTGTCGCGCTGTTGATGGCGACGCTCGTGGGCGGTTGCGATCAGAAGCCGCCTGCGCAGCCATCGTCGAACTCCAGCAAGCCGACAGATGCTGCCCGCGTCGAGACACCGCCGGTGATTATCCCCGAATCCGCTGACTGGTCGGCGGAAGAAGCGCTGGTGAAACTCGGTGATCGAGACGCGGCGGTCAGTGCGGCGGTGCGACTTGTGCTGCTGGCCGGCGCCGAGCCGGTGGCGTTGCCGGACCCGTTGCCGCTGGAAGTCGCGGAGACGCTGCGTGTTGTCAATCTTGGCGAAGCGGGTTGGGCGCTCGGGATTGCTGATCGGCTGCGTGTCGATCGGCTGTGGGGGCCGGTGCTGATCGGGCCGGACGGCGCGGTGATGTTGGTGATGGAAGACAGCACGGATGCCGTTGCGCTGTGCATAGCGAAGGAGCCCGAGGTCTTTCCGCATCTGCTGATCTCGCGCGGCGAGGTGCGGCTGTTGTCAAAGCCGGAGGAGTCAGCGTTGATGTTGATCGGCCCGCCGGCGGTCGGGTTCGCACTGCGGCACGAGCGTGGGATTCCGTACGTGGCGTTGGTGCTGTGGGCGGATCGCGAGCGTGAACTGACGCGCTACACGTGGCAGCCCTATGAGAAGGTGTTTTACGGGCCGGCGATGAGCGCGTTGCCGGCAGACGGGGGCGGCGTGTTCGAACTGGACCTCGAGGACAGTGCGGCACTCGAGCCGGTGGGTGGCATTATCGAAGAGCCCAAAGAGACCCCGGAGGTGCCGGTGGACTTCGGCGACGAGCCGTTGCCGGCGTAGGGTGAGAGGACGTCGGACGGTATGTGGGGCATGCCCGCGCTGGCGCTTGGGCAATGGCACCCGGCATCTGGCCGTTGCCGGCGTAGGGAGAAAGAACGAAGACGGCCGACGGGACGTCGGCCGCCACATTGGGTGGTCGCCGATATAGGCGGGTCAACCTGACACATGGAGTGCTTGAGGACCATGGCGAATACGACGAAGAAGGTTGCTCGCGTGAAGAAGGCCACAGTGACCACCAAGAGTGTGAAGCAGGCGAGTGCGACGAAGTCCGCGAAGAAGGCCGGCCCGGTCGGTAATCGTCCGCCGATTGTGAAGCGGCCGGCCGCGAAGCGTTCGCGTGAGAGCGCGGCGAAGCGGGTGGCGCGGGCTGAGCGCATCCTTCATGTGCTGCGTGAATTGTACGCCGACGCCGAGTGCGCTCTGCATCATCGCAGCGCCTATGAACTGCTCGTGGCGACGATCCTGTCGGCCCAGTGCACGGACGAGCGGGTGAACGTGGTTACGCCCGAGCTGTTTCGCCGCTTCCCGGATGCGCGGGCCCTGGCGACGACGACGCAGCCGGAGCTTGAAGGGCTGATCCGTTCAACCGGCTTCTTCCGCAACAAGGCCAAGAGCCTGCTGGCGATGGCACAACTCGTCTGCGATGAGTTCGGGGGTGAGATCCCGGACACAATGGAGGACCTGTTGCGGCTGCCCGGCGTGGCCCGCAAGACGGCCAACTGCGTGCTCGGCACTTGGTACGGCAAGAACATCGGCGTGGTCGTTGATACGCACGTCGGTCGACTGGCGCTGCGGTTGGGATTGCTGACGACCGCCCGCGACGACAAAGACGCCGTCAAGATCGAACAGGACCTCATGAAGCTGTTCCCGCAAGACTCGTGGACATATCTCTCGCACGCCCTGATCTGGCATGGGCGGCGGGTGTGCGTAGCCCGCAAGCCGAAATGCGATGCCTGCCAGCTACGCGCGGATTGCCCGACCGCTGACACGTGGAGCTAGTCTGGAGCGGTCCCGCGAAGGGCGCAATTCCCGCGTGAATCCTGGAATTCACTTGCACCTGTGAGCCGAATGTATATATGTGGTGCGTCGTTCGGCGCGGCCAGGGCGCTTGTGAATAAGTCATCGGGGGGCGCTCGGTTCCTCCGCGGAACAACTACTGGGGAAAAGGCGACGTTTTCCTGAGGGTCACTGACCTTGGGGCAGTGACCGCGTGGTGTATTTACAGTGTGTGGAGGTCAGAAATGGCCCGATCGGAGAATGGTGAAGCATCCTCGAAGATCTTCGGTTCGCTGACGTTCTCGGGCGACGTGATGCGCTCACGCCTGCCCGACGACATTTGCAACCGGCTCGAACAAACCATGGCGCGCGGCGTGCCGCTGGATCCCACCATCGCCGACACCGTCGCGACCGCCATGAAGCAATGGGCGCTCGAGCACGGTGCCACGCACTATACACACTGGTTCCAACCTCTGACCGGCATGACTGCCGAAAAGCACGACGCGTTTCTAAAGCCCGACCAGAAGGGCGGCGTGATCGAGGCCTTCTCCAGTGATGAGCTGATCCAGGGCGAGCCCGACGCCAGCTCGTTTCCGTCCGGCGGTATCCGCGAGACGTTTGAGGCCCGTGGCTATACCGCCTGGGACGCGACGAGTCCGGCGTTTATCCGCAAGACGCGCGACGCGGCGACGCTGTGCATTCCGACGGCCTTCGTGTCGTGGACGGGCGAGGCGCTCGACAAGAAG
>JAFGRR010000025.1 GCA_016935035.1 Phycisphaerae bacterium
CGCACACTAATGAGGCCCGTCGGACGAGCCGACGATCAAATCGCAAGGAGCCGTAGCATGTCAGAGATTCTGATGTCGATCGTGATGTGGTTCATCCAGTTGTTCTTCAGCGAGGCGTTGTCCGCCATCTTGAGTGCCTTCTCCGGCGCGACAACATAGCCTGAGAACGACAGCGCCCCGCGACCTGCGCCGGTCGCGGAGCGCTTGGCTCATGTCATTTGGGCGGCGTGATTCGGGGGGCAGCGCTGGTGTTATGCGCCATCACCGATACCCGACATACCAGCACCACACAAGGACACCAGGCTATCCGTTCGTCAATAACGCCACGAACGCATCGATATCGAATACGTCAACCGCACCGTCCTCGTTGCAGTCGGCCAGATCACGGTCGCACTCGGGGTACGCCACAACATACGCCCCAGCGTCCGTCAGCGCCAGCACAAATGCATCAATGTCGAACACATCCGCGGCACCGTCGCAGTTCAGATCACCCAGTTCAAACCCGCCTGGGTTGGCATCCGGGCCGGCCGCGTAGTTGCGCTGCACCTCCGTGGCTTCGAGCGCCCGGCAGTACACGGCCGCGGCGCGGTACTCGCCGTACCACGGCTTCGTCAGGTTGTACTCATTACCCAGCACCAGGCGGTAGCTCGTGGACCACGTCGTGAAGTTGCCGTCAATGGTGCCTGTGCCGACCGGAACGCCGTCGATGTAGATCACCGCCGCCCCCTCGGCGTCGCGCGTGTAAACCACGTGCTGCAAGCCCTCAAGCACCGAGCCGTTCGCCGTGGTTAGTCCCGGGATGCCGTTGTCGTTCGTGGTCGTGGTGCGCAGCCGCACGTTGTACGCGTCCGCCGCCGTACCATCCTCCAGTCCATGTCCAAGCGTGAAATCGCGGCTGTTGGCGTGCGGCGAAAGCGTGACAATGCACGCCGGCCCACCCTGGACCGCCGTTGTCGGGATGATCCACGCTTCGATCGTGACCTCGTGGCTGTTCATGCAGGCGACGGCGAGTTCACTGGCCACGCTGGCCGACGCCAGCCGCGCGTTCGTATCAATCCGCACGCCGTGCGTTGTCCAGGTCACCTTGGTCTCGTCATCGACGACCAGGTTCAGCGGCGTTCCGGTGCCCGAGATGTCGTGCACCGTCGTCCCGGCACCTTCCTCGAAGTCATAGAGCACGACCAGATCCTGTGTGACGCGGTCCCAGGTGGTGTAATGGAAGGTCGTGCTCGAACCGGGCAGAATCGTGTTCGGCGGATCAGCCTGGTCCATTACGTTCGAGACCATCAGCGTGTACGTCACGCCCTCCGACAAAACCGTCGTCGTCAGTGTGACCGTTGCCTCGTCGGCTTCCAGCACGGCCCCGGTGACGCCAACACCATTGTCGATCGTGTAATTCGCCGGGTTCTGGGCCGTTGCCGGATCGAGCGGCTCAGAGAAGTCCACCGTGACCAGATTCGGACTGCCGGCCGCACCGGCGCCGACCAGCTCCGGCGGATACGGATCGTCGTACGGTGTACCGGTCCAGTTGGCGTACAGGAACGGATTGCCGAACAAGTTGTTGCCGCTGAGTTCTTTGTGCACGTCACGATCCGCGTAACGCTGGTGGATCGCGACTGAGGTCTCCTTCGTATCAAGCAGGTACTTCCAGGCCCGCCCGAGATACCAGCCCGCGGCCATCTTCTCGGTGATGAGGTTCATGCCCTCGGTGCCGTAGCTCCAGCTTGTTCCGCTGGACGCCTGTCCTGCTCCGGGGCCGAACGCGTAGCTGACCGCGATGTTGGTATTGCCGGCCGATGCGCCTTCGTAATAGACGAAGTCACCGCTGTGGCAGCCGTAGATGTGGGCGATCAGCGGCCCCTTTCCCGCCGGCGCCGACATCATACTCGACGAGTAGATCCAGCCGCTGTCCCACGCCTCCCCGCCGGCGTAGGCATGGCTCCAGAAGTGAACGATCTCGTAATCCGTGCTGAGAAGCTGGGCCAGCAACTCGCTGCCGTACACCGGGTCGCTGCCCTCGCCGTCTGTGCCGACGTTCTCCAGGCCGTACATGCCGACCAGCGCCGGCATCGACGGAATCGTCCCATCCCAGAAGTTGCCGTCATAATCGCCATGGCACGCGACATAGCCCTGCTTGCTCGTCACGTAGTTGCCCACGTAATAGTCGTGCGCCTCGTCGAGCAGGGCATTGAGATAGCCGGCTTGATCCATCACCGGCGGTCGCATCCAACACGACCAGACCTCGGGCCCGTCGAGTGTGCCCCAGTCGTGATAGTCGTAATAGCCGTCGCTGTCTGTGTCGGTGAACGAACCGTCGAGATCCTCGTAGAAGAACGCCATGATGCCCGTGTTAGTTCCGAACGCCGGGTCCTGTCGCCACAGGGCATACGGAAGCTGGCCGCAGAGGATCACGCCGTCCAGCCCGCCGGGCGCGTCGTAGATGCCCTGGATGTACGCGCGAACCTGCTCGGCGGTCTGGCCGGCGAACGTGCCGACGTGCAGCTCCAGACTGACCGGGAAGCGCCCCTCGACCTCCGTCTCATATCGCAGCAGATTGGTCTCGACCTGGCTGTACAGTGTCTGATCGATCAACAGGATGACCCGGTCATCGTCCGCCAGGGTTGTTGCCGTCGCGAGACTGGCGAGAACGAACGCGCCGAACATAAGCAGGTGTGATCTGGTCACTGGGTTCACCTCCTGGTTGGTTGGTCGGGCCGGGCGCGTCAGGCGCGCCGCGATCCCTCGTCTCCGTTATATCACAGGGGTATGAACCGGTTCAATCAAAACCGGAGATGTGCCGTTTCCCAGGGCCTGATCGCACTATTTCAGCGGCAGGTGATACTTCGCGATCTTGTCACGCAGCGTCGTGCGCGGAACACCCAGGCGTTCGGCGGCGCGGGCCTGATTGCCGTTGCACTGCCGCAAAGCCATCAGAATCATGCGCCGCTCAACGTCCGCTAACGCCTCACTCAGACCAAGTTTCGTGTTCTCAAGTAGTTCGCCCGCCACGGTCTGGCTCGCGCCGACGTCGTCTTGCGGCAACGCCCGGACATGTTCTGGACGAATCTCATCCCCGCCGCAGAACGCCAAACCACGCTCCAGCACACTATGCAACTCGCGGACGTTGCCCGGCCAGTTGTGACGCATCAGTTCGTCCTCCGCCTCCCGCGAAATCCTCACCGCCCTTACGTCGGCGTGCCGCGCCAGGAACTGCCGCGCCAGAAGTGGAATGTCCGCCGGCCGTTCTCGTAGCGGTGGAATCACAAACCCCGCTCCGTTCAGTCGCCGATACAAGTCATCTCGAAACCGGCGCTCACCGACGAGCCTCTCCAGGTCGCGCGTTGTCGTGCATATCAGCCCAATCTCGCCAGGCGACTCCGCGCGGCGTTCGACGGCTTGCACCATCCGATCCTGCAAGTCCAGTGGCAACTCGTCCACGTCTTTGATCAACAGCGTGCCGCCGTGCGCGTGGCGCAGGCTCACCGGCGGTGGTTTCGGCTGGTCATCATGCGTCGAACGCGTGGCCCCGAACAGGTCGCGTTCGAGGGTCGCCACGGGCACCCCGGCGCTCGACACAACCGTCAGCGGATTGGCCACGCGCGGCCCAAGTGCGTGAATCGCCGCCGCCAGCGTAGCCTTGCCCACGCCGCGCTCGCCGCCGATCAGGATCGGCACATCCGCGCCGGCTGCCGTTTTGACCCCCGCAAACAACCGCCGCATCACCGGGCTGCGGCTCGCCAGTACCGGCCCGCAATTCTCAGTCTCGCCGCCGGTATCGAGGGCTGGCCGCAGTGCGAAGAGCCTCTCAAGTCTGACATGTAACTCCCGCGTGGTGAATGGCTTGGTGATGTAGTCGTAGGCCCCGCGCTTGATCGCCAGCACCGCGTCATCAGTCTTGGCTTGCGCGGTCATCAGGATTACGCCCACCTCCGGCCGCGCCTGCCGAATCCACGTCAGCAGGTCCAGCCCGCTCATGTCCGGAAGCTGCACGTCCGCCACGACCGCGTCAAACGCCTCGGCGTCAATCAGCCGCCGCGCCGCGCGTGCATCCGCCGCCTCGACCACCACATAACCGCGCTCGGCCAGTTCGATCTGAAGTGTCGCTCGTTTGAGCGGCTCGTCGTCGACCACCAGGATGCGCCGTCCCATATGCCTCTCCACGAGCGGCCCCGTTCTGCTATTGCAACCATTCTGCCGGCGGGGTTCAATCCACTTCTGAAAGGAACGGCGGCGCCGCCGCCCGCCCTATTCGTCCTGAACGCGAAACGACTGTAAGGACTCATATGCCACGTGCCACCGGAACCGGCCGACTTTTCGTCGATGAAGTCACCATCCAAGTGCGCGCCGGCAGCGGCGGCGACGGCTGCGTCAGCTTCCGCCGCGAAAAATACGTCCCCAAGGGCGGCCCCGACGGCGGCGACGGCGGACACGGTGGATCCGTCTTCCTCGAAGCCCGCGCCGGGGTTGACACCCTCCTCGATCTCGCCGGCAAGCACCATTGGCGCGCCGAAAGCGGCCGACCGGGTGCCGGAGCAAACCGCCACGGTCGCAATGGCCAGGATATCACCGTCATCATCCCCGTCGGAACTCTCGTCTACGATGCCGACTCCGGACGCCTGCTCAAGGACCTCGTCGAGGATGGGCAGCGCGCCTGCGTGGCGCGTGGCGGCCGCGGCGGCCACGGAAACCTCTTTTACGTCTCCGCCACCCACCAGACGCCGCGCGAGTTCCAGCCCGGACGGCCCGGTCAAGAACGCACGCTCCGCCTCGAATTGAAACTGATCGCCGACGTCGGACTCGTCGGCCTGCC
>JAFGRR010000026.1 GCA_016935035.1 Phycisphaerae bacterium
CGTCACTCATGTTGGTGACGGCGCCGAGCCCAGTGAACATGCGGTAGACAATGGCGGCACCACCGGCGAGCGTGATCAGCGCCAGCAGCACGGTTCCGGGCGTTACGAGCTTGTTTCGCAGGGTTGCATGTTCCATCGCTGACTAGCCCTCCCGCTTCGCTTCGGCGGCGGCGACCTTCTGCCGCCGGTCCGACAACCAGTAAAGTCCGGAAAGCAACGCCCCCACGCCGAGCACGATGTACGGCACGCCTTTGGTCGCGACGTGCGTGTACGACGGATAGGCCAGCGTTCCCACGCGCTCGGTGGACGGGAAGCCGAGTTGCTCGAAAGGCACGCTGGACAGATACATCACCGACGTTCCGCCGGCTTCATGTTCGCCGTACACGTGATCGTGATAGCGGCCGGGGTTGTCGGCGATGCGCTGATGGGCTTCTCTCAAAAGCTCGTCACGCTCGCCGAACTTCAGCGCGCCGGTCGGGCAGCCCTTGACGCAGGCGGGCTGGCGGCTGCCGGCTTCGATCCGCTCGCGCGCGTCGCCCTCGAGCGGTTGATCGTTGAGTTCGGTGCAGCCTTCGGCGTTGTTGATCCGCTCAAAGCACATCGTGCACTTGCGGATATAGGGGATCGTCTTCTCCCACTCGAATTTCGGCACGCTGAACGGACACGCCAGCATGCAATAGCGGCAGCCGATGCACTTGTCCTTGTCGTAGATGACCGCGCCGCTTTCGTCGCGGTGCAGCGCCCCGACAATGCACGCCGACTGACACGCCGGGTCGATACAGTGCATGCACTGCCGCTTGGCAAAAACCCACTTGAAATCGCCGTTGTCGTCCTCAACTTCGTTGAAGGTCACAAGTGAGAACGTCTTGCCGGACATAGTGGCCGGGCTCTGATATCCGCCGCATTCAGCGTGGAAATCCAACCCCTCGGCGGGCAGATGGTTCTGGCGTTTACACGACACCTGGCAGGCGCGGCAGCCGATGCACATCGTCGTGTCGATCAACATGCCCTTGCTCATGCCACACCTCCCTTCCGGCTTATGTCACAGAGGAATGCTTTGAACTCCGGAATCATGGTATTGGCATCGCCGACGTGGGGCGTAAGCTCGTTGGCGCTGTCGCCGGTCGCCAGCCCCGCGTAACCGAAGTGCCAGAGCATGCCGACCTGGTCAACGGTCTCGCCGTTGATCTGGAATGGTCTGAACCGTTTGGTCACGACCGCCCGCATGGTCACGTCGCCACGCGCGGACGAGACCAGCACCTCGTCGCCGGTTTTGATGCTCTTGCGCTTGGCCAGTTCCTCGCTCATCTCGACGAACGGCAGTGGCACCAACTCACACAGCCACGACAGGTTGCGCGTCATGGCGCCGGCCTGCCAGTGCTCGGTGACGCGGTATGTCGTGGCGACGATCGGATACTTGTCTTTCGTACCGATCTGGTCCGGCCGCCATACTTTGATCACCGGGTTGTTCTGCTGGGCCGACATGCTGTTGGCCACCGGGCTTTCGAGCGGCTCGTAGTGCTCGGGGAACGGACCGTCAACGAGGTTTGGCGCGAACAGTCGCGCGTGGCCCTCGGGCCGCATGATGAATGAGTATTTGCCATCGGGGTTCGGCGTGCCATCCTGGTTCTGCAACGGCGGCCAGCCGCCGTCGGGCACGTCGCCCTTCCACTTTCCGCTCTCCCAGTCATAGGCGACCACCGCCTTTTGCGGTGCCCAGGGTTGACCCTTTGCATCGCACGACGCGCGGTTGTAGATGATTCGCCGATTCACCGGCCAGCACCACGACCACTCGGGATGCAGTCCGATCGGATCATCCACCGGGTTCGAGCGTTTGCGGCGGGCCATCATGTTGCCAGCCTCGGTAAAGCTGCCGCAATAGAGCCAGTTGCCGGAGCAGGTCGAGCCGTCGTCCTGGAGGAAGGCGAACGAAGGCACCAGCGTGCCCTGCTTGTACTCAGTGCCCTTGATCGTGCAGTCACGCGTGAAATAGCCGTTGATCTCGCGGGCCGAGCGCAGCGGCTGGTCCTCGCCCTCGCCAAAGTCCCACGCCAGATTCAGGATCGGCTCGGGGAATGCACCACTCTCCGCGGCGTAGAGGCGTTTCAACTCGCGGTAGATCTTGTCGAGTATCCAAAGGTCGCTCTGAGCCTCGCCCTGCGGGTGCACGGCCTGGTAGCGCCACTGCGCCCAGCGGCCCGAGTTGCTGACGCTACCGGCCTTTTCCATCGAGGCGGCGGCGGGCAGCAGGAAATACTCGGTCTGGTTGTCCTTCGGATCGACGCCCGGACGTTTCCAGGCGACAGACGTGTCGGTTTCCCACAGGTCAACCGCGACAAGCCACTCGAGCTTGTCCAGCGCCTCGCGTTCGACGCGGCTGTTGGGGCCACCGACCGCCGGGTTCTGCCCGAGCGCGATCAACCCCTTGATGCGGCCATGGTTCATGGCCTCGAACAGGGCGATGTGCGAGTAGTTCTCGCCGCGCTTCGGGATGTACTGATACGCGAATTCGTTCTCGGCCGTAGCGTGCTCGCCGTAGAACGCCTTCAGCAAGCTGACGATGTACTTCGGGTAGTTGCTCCACCAGTTCGGGCTCTTGGGGTCGGCGCTCTTGGGCGTGTACTGGTCCAGATAGGCCTGGAGCGTGGTGTTCTCCGCGACCGGTGTGGTCAGATAGCCGGGCAGGATGTGGAACAGCAGGCAGTGATCGGTGGAGCCCTGAACGTTGGACTCGCCACGCAGGGCGTTGATGCCGCCGCCCGCCACGCCGATGTTGCCCATCAGCAGTTGCAGGATCACGTAGCTGCGGATGTTCTGAGTGCCATGCGTATGCTGCGTCGTGCCCATGGCGTACATGATCGTGCCCGACTTGTCCGCGAGGTGCGTGGCGCAGAACGTCTCAGCGACCTGACGCAGCTTCTCGACCGGCGTGCCGCAGATCTCCGAGGCGTGTTCGAGCGTGTAGCGGGCAAAGTGCTTCTTCAGAAGCTGATAGACGCAGTTCGGATCCTCGAGCGTCGGGTCCTTGCGGATGACGCCCTGCTCGTCCTGCTGGAAGCCCCAG
>JAFGRR010000265.1 GCA_016935035.1 Phycisphaerae bacterium
ACCACGCGACGTCGCTGCTTACGATCGGCACTGGGCCGCTCGCCGTCGCGCTGTTCGCTATCGCTGCGCCTGTTTCGCCGCTCTCTAAGGCATTCGTCGCGTTGCCTGCGATCGGTGTTGCCGGGTTCGGCATCAAGTACGTCAGCCACAAGGACAACCGATGGCCGGCGGCGGTATCAACCCTCGGCCTACTGGGCACGCTGGTCGCCTTCGCCGTCGTGGGAGCGGTCGGTTAGAAGGCTGCCGATGCGACTTTCGAATTCGTCGAATCGATCGAGCACGGCAGCGGCGCGGGGCTATTCGGAAGAATCGCAATTCTCGCCCGGTTACGGCGCGATACTCAGCCCCCGTGGTCGTGAACAACCGCATGCTGTCTGGCAGCGGGGTTCCGTGTCGGCGGCAACGGAGGCGATGAGCGGCATTACTGCACCCGCCCGCCCATTCCTGGCGGCAGAACCGGGGATCCCAGAGGACCGTATTCACAGGATCCAGCGCGATGTCCGGTCGGTGACTGAACGGGAACGCCGGCGCGCGGCGAGAACCAATCCTCTGCCGGTTCGATTGCCACGTTGAACTCGGCGTGCCAGTACTCGTGAAGGACCGAGCAGCGTACGTCCGATCCGAACTGGAGCGTGACGCAACCGGATACGGTCCGCGGTTCGCGCGTTGCGGGATCATGAAGAATGCACCAGAATTCCACCGCGGCGCGGTCCGCGGACTCGATCGCACTGCCAAACCAGATTCGCGGGCCGACTTGTCTGGACAAGGTCTCGGCCCAATGTGCGCGAATCGCGTCGCGTCCACGACGCGGTTCACCGAACGGGCCACGACGGTAGTACGCATCGTGGGTGAAGAGGCCGGCGATCGAATTTGGATCCCTTTGTCGCCAACACGACTCGAGAGCGCTGATCCACTCGTCGGTGCGCGTAGGTCTTCGCGTCACCGGAGTTGAAACTGCGGATAGTAGGAAATCGTCTCGTCGATGAGCCCGGCTAGCTCAGTGACACACTGCGGGTCGCCGCCGAGCGACGCGAGCGTGTCGCGAGCGGCACGGACGATGGGCTGGATTGTCTCTGCGTAGCTGGAAACGATGTCCGCCGCCAACATCGCTCGCTTCAGTTCAGCCCGCGCCTCCTCCGAAGTGCGTGCATGCCGGTGGAGGCCAATCAATTCCGCACGGCGGGCATTTGACACAGTGCCCAGGAGATGAACGAGCAGATAGGTCGCACTGCCGTTTCGCAGATCCTCGTCGCGCTCGGTGACCAAGTCGCGCTGGTCGTTGACCAGTTGACGAAGCACTCCGAGCGCCCTACCGAACGACCGCCAGGCATTGACCCGGTCGGCATCGCGCTCCGCGAGCTGCGCGGCGAGCGCGGCGGACATCCCGTAGGGCGCGCCCGTCTTGCGCTCGTAGTTGCGCAACACATCGTCGAGAGTTGCGCTCTCCGCGTGCAGAACCAGGTCGGTCAGCTGCCCGCTTAGTGCGTCGATACATCCGTTGCTGTACTCGGTGAGCAGGCGAAACCGGACGGCATCGGATACAGCCAGGTCACCAACTATATTGAGCGGCAGATAATTACCCACCGCAATTGCGGTCATCACTCCGCGGTTGAATTCCGCGGGATCGGACCGAGCGAGTTGCGGAGTGTCGATCATGTCGTCCAGATACCGGGCCGCCGCCCACCAGAGTGTGTGAATAAGCGCTACGGGTGTCGCGCGCATCGGCGCAGCGGTTTCGGCGCCGAACACGAGCACGGGCAGCATGACGATGCCGTTGATACTGGGCGCGGAGCCGTCCAACGGAATCATGGCGAAGAACGTGTCGACGAACGTTCCCATCGCGCGATCGCCAGTTGAATTGCTGGCCAACAGCTGTTCAGTCATCGCCGAAGCTTGTGCTGCGACCTCCACCAGCGCGCGTTGCTGTGCAGTCATTTCGAATGCATCGCGTCGTAGCGCTCGCATGTCAACTCGCTGCCAATTGCGCTGTCAATTGGCGCACGGTCAGTTGATGCCGACGACGCGCCCCACTCACGAGCAGGTGCGCGGGAGGCCGTCGCCAACGAGGCGCCCACCAATTCGCGCGACCCATCAGCCTCATCGCGGCGGGCATGAGTACCGCACGAATGAGTGTGACGTCGAACAGGATTGCTAGCGTCAACCCGACACCTAGCAACTTGACGAACGACACCTGAGAAGTGGCCATCGCGATGAACACGACTGACATGATCAGTGCCGCCGCAGTGACGACGGGCCCAACGCGTTGCAGCCCGCACATCACCGCGAGATTGGTGTCGCCGTGCGCGCGATACTCCTCAGTGATGCGCGACAACAGGAAGACTTCGTAGTCCATGGACAGCCCGAACGCGAGGCAAATGATGAGGATGGGCGTCGGTGTAGCTAGTGTCCCGGTGACAGCGAAATCTCCAACCAGCCACTTGAGGTGACCCTCCTGAAAGACGAACACCATTGCGCCGAGAGTCGCAGACAAGCTGACTACGTTGAGCAGCAACGCCTTTATGGGTAGTACCACGCTTCCGGTGAACACGAACAGCACGCTGAACATCGCAAGCACGAGCATTGCCGCAGCCAACGGAACTCGGTCAAACAAAGCATCTTTGGTATCGACGTTCTCTGCAGTGAGTCCACCGACATGCACGATATCTGGAGCTGGGGTTTGGCGTACCTGATCAAGCAGCACCTGCGCCGCGTCGCTGTAGGGATCGACGTCTGGGAGCAGCCGTAGATAGGCGCCATTCGCGTCGGGCACCGGCATTTCGCCAATCCGTTGCCCGTCGACATAGCTTGTCGATCCCAGCTTGACGGCCACGACATGCGGCAACTGTGACAGCGCCCCGGCGTACCCGTCCAGCTGATCCGCGCCCGCGGAACCTTCGAGGATCACATCCATCGCTGAGGTCGCTGTCGCCGGGAATTCCGAGCGGATAACGTCTCCTACACTTCGGCTTTCAATTGTCGCGGGCAGCGACCGGTCATCCGAAGAGGTCAAACGGATGGCACTGAAAGGTGAAGCAAGCACAAGAGCCAGGAGCAGAACAGCGCCCCCCATCACCACCGGCCTACGCATCACCAACCGCGAACTGCGGAACCAGAACCCGTCTTCCTCAGCCCGCGCTCCGGCCAGTGCGCGACGCCCAAACACCTGTGAAATCACCCGGCGCACGTTGAGCGAGTCGATTCGGGAGCCCAGAAGTCGCAACATGGCGGGCATGACAACGAGCGCGCACACCGTCGCGAGCAGTATGACACCGACACACGCATAGGCGATCGAACGCAGGAACATCATCGGGAAGACAAGCAGCGCCAGCACCGACAGCGCCACCGCAGTGGCAGAGAATACGACCGTGCGGCCGGCGGTTCGAACCGACTCGATGATCGCATCATCGAGGGACTGAGCCCGAGTTCGCTCCTCCCGGAACCTGGTCAGCACCAACAGGCTGTAGTCGATCGCCAGAGCTAGACCGAGGATCGTCGTCACGTTGAGCGCATAGTTGGACACCGGGGTGAGATCCGACAACAACGCGAGTAGGCCTAGTGACCCCACGATCGAAAGCACACCGATTACGAGCGGCAAGCCTGCTGCGACGAGACTGCCGAACACCAGTGTTATCAGCACCAGGATTACCGGCATCGCTATTGCTTCACTGATCACCAGGTCGTGGTTGAGTTGATCGGTCACATCGTCGTAGCTGACCGCCTCACCGCCGAGTTCGAGCTTCAGCGGACCCCGCTCGGTGTCGCGGTAGGTAGCGATCAGACGTCTGGCCGCCGCCGCAAACTCGCGCTCATCGCCTTCGACGTGCGCCACGATCAGCGCCTTCGTCCCGTCCTCGCTACGGAGCAATTCGGACTGGCTTGGTCCCCAGTACGAGCTGACCGTCGTGATACCAGGCGTGGCGGCAAGCTCTTGAGTAAGCGCCTCGCCGGCGGCAATCGCAACGGGATCGTCGACAGACCCGCCGCCGGAGTCGGTCGCGAGAATCACCAGGTTCGGTTTGCCGACGTGAAAGCGCTGCTCGAGCGCGGCAGCGGCGCGCTGCGATTCGGAAGAACCGCTATAGAAGCCGCCGCCTGACAGCCGCTCGCTGATCCCCGACCCATATGCGAGTGCGGCAACCATGAGCACCAGGGTCGCGGCGAGAACCGCCTTAGGCCGGGCCACTGCTAGTCGTGCAAGCCGGTCTAGCATGATTGCCTTCTATGGCGTCGGCGACCACCGCGGTCGGTTAACGGAGCTCTCCATGCTGGAAGGCCTTCCCGACTACGGCACCCTGCTGAGGTGCCCCCACGGTCAATGCCGCAGTAGGGCAGACTCATTTCCTCACTCTGTGCCCAGCAAGCCGCGACGCGGTGTACCTCCTCATCTGAACCTCTGACCAAGTCAATGACGCGCAGTTTCAGGTCGTAATGCGTGGCGACCCAACCGATCCCGAGTTCGTAGTCAATGCGCAGCAGGGTGCCGTCCTTGGCCCATGCGTGGCCGGTCGCGTGTGGGGGGATTGTCGCAACAACGCCGCTGCGACCGGCGAATCTTGCGGTACTCATCGTCGTTTCTCCATCTCTGTCATGGCGGAAGGATGGCCACGGCGTCGGGTCCAGCTCCCTGATGGGAATCGTCACTCGAGTCCGGTGTGACGAACGCAGTAGCGCGCCACTGCAATCTCGCTCGGTTTGGCCCCGTACTACTCAGTCGCGATGAGGCCTTCGAACCCCGCACTGCCACAACAAGGCCGTCACCACGAGGGCTGTGTCGCGGAACGACGCAGCCATACGGGTCGCGGCACGCCGAAACCTCCCGAGTGCGACCGCCAATGCCCCGCCATCGATGTGTTTTGCGTTACCCATCGTCTTTCCTCCGCCTATGTCATTGCGGAACGATGGCCGACCGTCGGTCGAGTTCCCCAATGGGAATCGTCACTCGCGTTCGGTGGGACGAGCCCAGTAGCGCGCTACTGCAATCTGGCCGGATTCGGCGCGGTACTACCTAGTCGCGATGTTGACTCGTCGCTTCCGCTCCTTGCTCCGACCGTAGG
>JAFGRR010000027.1 GCA_016935035.1 Phycisphaerae bacterium
CACCGCGGCCTGCCGCCCATCCACTTCGAAAAACTGACCTGCACCGCCTGTCACAGCGGCCCCATGCCCAAGGATGCCGCCGCGCGCATCCAAACCGCCCTTGCCCATGGTCTGGGCATCGCCTCCGAAGACCGCTCCGCCGCCGACGCCCCCACCATCTACGAGCCGGTGTTCATGCTGGCATCCGAGGAGCAGGTCACCGTCGGCCGCCTGATGTGGCCGTCCCTGTTCGCGCGCCTCGTCGACGACACGCTCGTGCCGATCGCGACCGATCAACTCCACGCCGCCATGACCAAAGCCGAGGTCAAACCCACCGGCACCGGATTGGACAACGAGCAGATTGTGGCCATTCTCGGTGAATTGGCAGCCGAGGGCTTCGCCAACGGCGAGGCCGTCTTCGTCCGCGACGGCCTGATGTGGCGCAGCGGCCAGGCTCCCGCGCCGCACGAGTTGGCCAAGCCGTACACCTGGGCACTGGCACACGACGTGCGCCCCGCCGAGCAGGCCCTCGGCGCCGGCGGATGCACCGACTGCCATTCGCTCGGTGCGCCGCTCTTCTTTGGCCATGTCGGAGAGGCTGCTGCTGTCGGCGAGCCGCTACAGGTGCTCGAACTGTACGGCGGCGAAGAAGACGAAGCTCGCATATGGGGCTTCGTGTTTATCTTCCGGCCGTTGTTCAAGTGGTACGGCTGGGCCTGCGTCCTGCTGATCACGATCGTGCTCGGCAGTGCCGCCATAGCCGCCGTCGCGCCGCGCAACAATCACGACGTCCCGCCCGAGCCGGCCCTCGACGACCCGCTCAAGCCCCTTGAGAAGCTGGTGCACGTGGCAGCCATGCTCGCGACAGCGGCTCTGGCGATCACCGGCATCGGCGGCTGGCTCATCGAAGGCCGTGTCAGCGAGTGGATGCTGCTCATCCACATGAGCTGCTCGGGCCTGTTCCTGATCAGCCTGGTGGCGGTCGCGTTCGTCTGGTCGCACCGCTGCTGGCCCGGCAGCCCCGACTATTCCGCCCCACGCCGCTTCGTATTCTGGCTGGCGTTGCTCCTGGGCCTGGTATCAGCGGTTTCGATGCTCTCCGCGATGCTGCCGGTCGTCGGTTACGGCGGCCAGGCGGTCATTCTGGTCGTACATCGTTATACTGGTATCGCGTTTGTGCTGTTGATGGTCATTCACACGATTCTTTCGAGGCGGGTCAAGACACCCGCGGAAGTGAGCTGATGATGTCTACTCGATCGAAATCCGTGCTTGCATCCTTGCTGGCGACTGCGTTCGTGTTCGGCGACCTCGCGCTGACGAGTTACGCCGACGACTCCAAACAGCCGGCCACCGCCGCACAGCCCACGGACACCAAAACCGACGAAGCCAAGGCCGATGACGCCAAGCCCGCCGAGACCGACAAGGACCTCGTCCCGATCAAGCTGAAGCTGCCCAAGCCCGTCTTCAAGGGAACGCCCAAGCACGTCCCGCCGGGAACCAACCTCGAAAAGCCCACCGGCAAGCCCCGCCCGCCGTTCATGGCGCCCAAGGGCACCGAAAATGTCGCCCTCAACAAGCCCGTCACCAGCAGTGACAGCGCCCCAATCATCGGCGAGCTCAAGTTCGTGACCGATGGAGAGAAGGAAGCCAAGGAAGGCACCTACGTCGAGCTCGGCCCAGGCCTCCAGTGGGTCCAGATTGATCTCGGCGCCAAGTATCAGATCTACGCCATCGTAACCTGGCGCAACCACCTCAACGCCCGCGTCTATCACGACATCGTCGTGCAGGTGGCCGACGACGCCGACTTCATCGAGAACGTCCGCACGCTTTCCAACAACGACCATGACAACTCGTCGGGCCTGGGCCTTGGCCAGGAAAAGGAATACTGGGAGACCTTCGAGGGCCGCCTTGTTGACGCCAAGGGTACGACCGCCCGCTACGTCCGGCTCTACAGCAACGGTAGCACCGACGACGACATGAACCACTACACCGAGGTGGAGGTCTTTGGCCTGCCGGTGAAATGACCCGCAACCGCACCTTCGTCGCGCTCATCATCCTGCTGGCGGCCGGCGCAATGACGCTGCGAGTCGCCCCGCTCGAACGGCGGCCGCTGCACGGCGACGAGGCCGTGCACGCCTGGAAATTCGACGAACTTTGGCGGACGCACACCTACACATATGACCCGTACGAATACCACGGGCCGACCATCTACTACTTCGCGCTGCCGGTCGTCTGGCTCAGCGGCGCCCACGATTTCGCCGACATGCAGGCGTGGATGCTACGCCTCGTGCCGGCGACTTTCGGTACGGGGCTGATACTGCTCCTGTTACTCGTCGCCGACGGCCTCGGCCGCCGGGCTGCACTATGGGCCGCCCTTCTGACGGCGGTATCGCCGGCCTTCGTCTACTACAGTTCCTACTACATCCAGGAAACCCCCCTGGTCTTCTTCACCTTCGCGACCATTGTCGCCGGCTGGCGCTATGTGCGCTCCAGACGCGTCGGCTGGGCCCTCCTTACCGGCGTCTGCATCGGCTTGATGCACGCCACCAAGGAAACCTGCATCATCGCCCTCGGTGCCATGCTGGCCTCCCTACTTCTATGCCGCATCACCCAATGTAGCGGCCGACGTCTCGTCGGCCGTCTTCGGAGCCGTGGTACCGGCCGCCCCCCGTGGCGGCCGTTTGATTCAGAACCACCCCCGACCACCCAGAAGAACACCGAACGGTCCCCCGACCGCGCCGCGTCTTCCTCGCGACCGACCATCCATCTAGCGCTCGCCGCCCTCCTTGCAATCGCCGTCTCCGCCATCTTCATGTCCGGCTTCGGCACCAACCGCGCCGGCCCGCTCGACTCAATCCGCACCTACACCACCTACTTCAACCGCGCCGCCAACGGCAACCACATCCACGCGTGGCATTACTACCTCAGCATGCTCGCATGGACGCACGCCGCCCCCGGACCGGTGTGGAGCGAACTGCCCACACTGGCTCTCGCGTTGATCGGGCTGGGCGCGATCCTCATCGGTAACAAGACCCCCGGCGACCGTCGACTGCTCCGTTTCATCGTCATCTACACAGTCCTGATGGTCGCAATCTACTCCGCCATCCCATATAAGACGCCCTGGTCGATGCTCGGATTCCTGCACGGCATCATCCTCCTGGCCGGCGTCGGCGCCAGCCGGCTCGTCGCCAAGGGGCGCCGCCCCGTCAGCCGCATCATCATGACCATAGTCCTGCTCATCTACTGCGCGATGCTCGGCCACGACGCCTGGCGCAGTTGCACGACCTACGCCGCCGACAACCGCAACCCCTACGCCTATGCCCACCCCGTCAACGACGTCGCCAAAGTCGAAGGCTGGCTGGAGCGCCTCGCCGCCGTCGCGCCCGCCGGGCACGACATGCGTATCAACGTCATCTCCGAAGACTGCTGGCCGCTGCCGTGGTATCTGCGTGCCTTCGCGCACACCGGCTATTGGGAAACCGTCCCCGACCAGCCCGATGCCGACGTGATCATCGTTGCCGAGTACCTGTACACCGCCCTCTCCGAGCATCTCGGCGGCGAATACATGAGTTCGAGCTACGGCCTGCGTCCGGGCGAACGCGTCGTCGTCATGGTCGCCCAGCCCCTATACGACCTCTTCGCCGCCCGCGAAATGAAAACCGAGGATCCGCCGCAATGAACGAGCGTCGGCCCGAGCCGCCATCCACCCCCTGCTCACTGCCCGGCAACCTCGCCGTCCAGCGATTCACCCACCGCGCCATGGCCTGCGAGTGGGGCCTGTTCATTCACGGCCAGCTTGCCGACTACGCCGACCAGGTCGCCCGCGCCGTCTTCGCCGAGATAGACCGCGTCGAACAGGAGCTCAGCCGCTTCATCCCATCCAGCGACATTGCTCGGCTGAACGCGTTGCCGGGTGGGCGCCCGTTGAAGATCGGGATCGAGGCCTTCGAGTGTCTCGAATTGGCCGAGCAGGTCCGCTCCGACACGGGCGGCGCCTTCGACATCACCTTCGCCAGCCCGTCCGCGCCGTCAAACCCCCCGCGCCTCAAGCTGAACCGCTCGACGCACACCGTCACCAAGAGCGCCGACACCGTTCAACTGGACCTCGGCGGCATCGGCAAGGGCTACGCCATCGACCAGACCATGCAATTGCTCGCCGAGTGGGGCGTCGATTGCGGCCTGGTGCACTCCGGCCAGAGCACGCTGCGCGCCATCGGCTCGCCGGACCAGTCGCAGGGCTGGAGCATTGCGCTGCGTGACCCGCGCGACCACACCAGGACGCCGCGCTGCGTTGATTTATCCGGCGGCGCATTGAGCGGCTCCGGCGCGCTGCTGCACGGCCAGCACATCATCGACCCGCGCACCGGCCAACCTGCCGCCGGCCCGCTCGGCACCTGGTCCATGGCGCCGTCATCAGCCCTGGCCGACGCGCTATCAACGGCCTTCATGGTCCTCGGTGTCGCCGGCACGCGCGACTACTGCCAGCGCCATCCCGACATCACCGCCATGATCCTCGATGAAGGCGCCGCCGCCAGCCTGCAGGTCCTCGGCCACGTCTAAGTCACGCCCCGCCGGGCTGTCGCCATCCCCCAACACCGCATACGATACAGCCCTGCACGATTAGTTCGCGGGGGAAAAGGAAGCAGGTCACGCATGACCAAACAGAAGGTTTCCAGGCGTAAGTTCATCGGCGGCGCACTAAAAGCCGGTGCACTGTTCTACATCGTCCCGCGGCACGTGCTCGGCGGACGCGGCTACACACCGCCCAGCGAGGTCATTACGCGCGCCGTGATCGGCTGCGGCGGAATGGGCATGGGCCACATCGTTAGCAACGTGGAGGGCCGACCGCCGGAGACGCTGGCGGTCTGCGACGTCGACCAGGATCACCTCGCCAACGGCATGGCCAGGGCCGGCCGCGGTTGCGAGGCCTACACCGACTGGCGTCGCCTGCTCGAACGCAAAGACATCGACACCATCCACATCGCCACACCGCCGCACTGGCACGGGTTGATGTGCATCGCCGCCGCCCAGTGTGGATTCGATGTGCTGGGGGAAAAGCCGATGACGCACACCATCGCCGAGGGCAAGGCGTTGCGGGCGGCGATTCAGCGCTACGGCCGCATCTATCACGTCAACACGTTCTTCCGTTACGGCAACTACTACCGCTTCGGTTCATCGATGATGCTCAAGAAGCTCGTCGACAGCGGCCTGCTCGGCAAGCCGCTGACCGTGCGGCTGAGCCAGGCCCAAGGCTTCAACTGGAAGATCAAGGAGTGGAGCGGCCGGGCGAATCTTGCGCCCGAACCCGTGCCCAGCGTGCTCGACTACGACATGTGGCTCGGCCCCGCACCATATAAGCCCTATCACCCGCACCGCGTGCATCAGAGCTTCCGCGGCTATTGGGACTATGACGGCGGCGGCCTGACCGACATGGGACAGCACTACCTTGACCCGGTGCAGTACATCCTCGGCAAGGACAACACCGGCCCGGTTGAGATATCCTCAACGGCCCAGTGGCCGCAGCATCCGGACGCCGTCGGCCTCTGGGAGCGCGTTACCTTCAAATACGCCGACGGCGACGTTATCACGATCAACAGCGGCGAATGGGGCGAGAACGAGCCCGACGGCCTGCCCTTCATCGAGGGCCCGCGCGGCAAGGTCTACGACAGCTATCGCACCGATCCGCCCGGCTTGTTCGACCTGCTGGCCCGCGTGCCCGATCCGCCGCGGCTGCTGGGGTTCGACGAAGCGGTACGCACCCGCCAGAAGAGCGGCCTGAACGAAGTCTCGTCGCACCGCTCGTGCTCGCTGGTCAGCCTGGCGATCATCGCCATCCGCACCGGCCGCACGGTCCATTGGGACCCCGATCGCGAAGAAGTCATCGGCGACGAGCAAGCCGGTCGCCTGGTCAGCGTACCCATGCGTGCCCCCTGGCACCTCTAGGCCGCCACTCGCATCTCTATAAGGACAAAGCTGTGCGCATTGAATCTCTCACACTAACGCGTGGCCGCATCGTCACCGCCATCATCGCGGCGACACTGGTAGCCCTCCCCGCCGCCAGCCGCGCAGCCGACCAGCCCCCCAACGTGCAAGCCGTACTCGCCCAGGTTCCGGCGGAAAGCCCGGCGGCGCTCGCGACGCTGCAAGCCAACCTGGCCAAGCTGAACCAGGACGACGTCGTGGCGCTGTGCGACCTGCTGATCGAACCCGGCACGGGCGACGACACGGCACCGCGCATGGCGTTCAGCGCTCTAACGTTCCAAACTGGCGATCCAGCCCGGACCAAGCAACGCGACATCTACATCGCCGGCCTGTGTGCCGCCCTGGCCAAGGATCGGCCCGTCGCGGTCAAGCGTTTCATGGTCCAGCAACTCGAGCTGGTCGGAACGCCGGCGGCGGTGCCGCACCTGGCGCCGCTGCTGACGGATGACGAGCTTTGCCTGCCGACTGCCCAGGCGCTGTTGGCGATTGGCGGGCCGGAGGTTGCACCGGCGTTCCGGGCCGCGCTACCTGACACTACCGACCGTAACCACATCGCGATCATCGACGCCCTTGGTTTGCTGGGGGACACTGTCTCGGCGAAGGCCATCGCCGCCGATGCGGATTCCGAAGACCCAGCCGCGCGTGCCGCCGTGGCGGCGGCACTAGCTAACCTGGTGCCGGCGACGGTGGATGCGATCGAAGCCGCGCGCGAACATGGCGACTCGTGGTATGAAGAGTCGATGGCGCTCGTTAACGCGCTGCACGCCGCCGACCGCATGGCGTCCGCCGGCGATAAGGCCGCCGCCCTGCCGATCTACGAGGCACTCTGGGACGCGGGCGATGAAGAAGTGCATCTCCGCTGTGCGGCACTGGCCGGATTCGTCAAAACGCTCGGTGTTGAGGCCGTCGATCGCGTCGTGGCGGCATTGACCGCGGAGAACGCCGAATTGCGGGCGGCGGCAGCCAATCTGGCCGTCGAACTGCCCGGGCCCAACGTGACCAGCGCGTACATCGAGCGCTTCCAGACCGTGGATGCGCCGGCGCGCGTTGGTATCCTCGACGTGCTGCGCCTACGCGGCCATGCGGCCGCACTGCCGACGGCACTGGCCGCCCTCGATAACGAGGATCAGAACGTGCGGCTTGCGGCCGTGAAGGCTGCCGTCGAGCTCGGGCAAACCGAGTCGCTGGCCGCGCTGATCGCCTACATGGATACCGAAGAAGCCGCCGAACACCATGCCGCCAAGGACGCGCTAGTGTCCATGCGCGGCGACGACGCGTCGAAACAGATCGCGGCCGCATTGCCCGATTGCCCGCCGATGGTACAGGTGGTCCTGCTCGACACGCTGGCCGATCGTCAGGCCGGCGAGACCGTGCCCACGCTTTTCTCGGCGGCGAATTACTCCGAAGAGAGCGTGCGCATTGCCGCCATCAACGCCATCGCGCGACTCGGTGAAGCGGCCACGGCGACGCGTCTGTTGGACCTGCTGAACAAAGCCGCAACCGAGCGGGAGCGCGAAGCCATCAGCCAGGCGCTCTCCGCAACCTGCAACCGTGCCGAGGATGCCAGGACCCGAGCGGCGCCAGTTCTGGCGGCGCTTGATCCTGAGCAGCCTGACAAATACTGCGCCCTTTTGCGAGCGCTGGGCCGTATCGGCGGCAGCGCGGCGCTGGAAGCGCTTCGCACCGCGGCCGCTGATGAGCGCCCGGAAGTCAGCGAGGCGGCGATTCGCGCGTTTGGCGAATGGCCCACCCCGCAGGCCGCCGACACCGTG
>JAFGRR010000266.1 GCA_016935035.1 Phycisphaerae bacterium
AGGCTCACGAAGCCGATACGCGGCGGCGGCATGAGCTTCAGTTGCTGCGCCACTTGCCGCGCCATCAGCCAGCCTTTCACTCGCCACATCCCAGGCATCGTGCCAAGCCGCACCTGCAATTGCCTGATTCCGTCCGCCGTAGTTGGCTCTGGAATGTGATCACCGAACCCAAGCAGTACGGTCGAAAGACGCGCTGACACGCATGCGCTTGCCACTCCATGACCGACAATTACTCCGCCACCCCACACGACGAGATTGCCATGACAGGCCACGTAGACATCAGGCTGTTCGGCAGCGCCACTCATGCTCAGATCCCGCGCGGTCGGATCGTCGCGCTCGACAACTGTTCCATATCACGCTGCGCGGACATGACTGATGTCGCCACCGACACGCCGCACAAACCCGCGATGCGCTCGACACACCAGTGCCAGTCAAAGCAACGCTCGACCACGGAGCGCCCCAACTCGCCCATCGCCGATCGCGTCTTCACATCGGCATGCAACCGCCCGATTCGGTCCGGCAGGCTCTCTGGCAGACAGCGGTCGTAGCAATAGCCACCGCCGAATTGCCGCAAGACCTCGGCCATGCCCGAATAGACCCGCGGCGGATCATGCTCGGGCACGATGACCGCCTTGCCGGCACGCATCGCCTGCGTAATCGCGTTCGGAAACGTGTCGTACCAGCTCGTGGAGATGACCACGTCGGCAGCGGCGTAGAACGGAGCCAGATCGCTTTGAGCCCCAACCAGCCGCACACGTCCGCTCACGCCCAGGCGTGTCGCCCGCGACTTCAGCCGGTCACGCTCGGAACCATCTCCCACAAGTATCAGGTGACATGACTCAGCCGTGCGCGCCAGCGCGTCGATCCCGGCATCAAACGCCTTGTTCGAGTCCAGTGTTCCGACACCCAGCAGCACGAACGCGTCATCAGCCAGCGCCAGGGCGCGACGCTGCTCAGCCCGCCGTGTCGGACACACGACTAGCTCGGGCACCCCCTTGTAAAACCGCTCCAGGCGACGGCATCGACCGTTCGTAAACTCAAGGATCTCAGCCACACCCTGCTCGGTCGGCGCCAGCGTCAGATCTGCCCGCGCCAGCGCCGCTTGCTCAAGGCGCCGAATGCCGGCGAAGTCCACACTCGCCCAAAACGTCGGCGGCCGCCGCCGCGGCCACGTAAACGGCAGGCAGTTCGCCAGCAGACACGGAAAGAGATAGACCAGTGGCACGTCCGGCCAGGCCTGCTTAGCAGCGACCGCCCAGAACGGGCTGGCGGCGATGAAGCCGTCCGTCGGTGGGTTCAGTCTGCGCAAACATCGGGCCAACGCCCCCGGCGTAAGCCAACTGCGGATCCGCCACAGCCGCTCCCAAACGCGCGGACACAGGTTCACGCGACCGGGATCGCTGTCGCCCCCCCCGTCGTCACCCGTCCGGCTTACCCCGAGAACGCGTGTCGAACGCCCCGACCGCTCAAACGCCTCGGCCAGACCCAGCACCGACGACAGCGCGCCGCCCCACCCATGGGCATCGTTGTAGGTAGCCAGATAGAAGTCACGCCGCTCAAGCACTCCGCGCCTGCCTGCTCAATAAGGACACCCTCGATAGAACTATCGGCGTCATCACGTGACACAGTCGATGTGGCCCGTCGCGAAACCAGCCTCGCCGAACACTCGACATCGCACTGGCCACACGCCTCATCCACCCGTTAGCTGAGGATTACCGGTGGATGCGGGTCGTCCGCTGGCGCCCGGAAGCTACGCGATCCGGCGCGCACAGCTTACGCGTTGTGATCGGCGAATGTTCGAGGCGTTTGGGTGTGCTCTTCAGACTAGGTATAAGTCGGGCAGGCAATCCTTGGGCCGATAACGAAGAGTCTGGAAACTGTCGAATGACGGCAAGGCAATTACCGGGGTGAGCCAGCGCAACAGCGCAAGCCCCCAGATGCCATCATCGGGACCTGCGATAGCGCAAGTCCCTAACTACGCCAGAGTTACTTGGTCGTAGTGATGTGATCGATTTCGGTGATTTCGACGATCATGGCTTCGTGATTCCTAGCAGGTGATTTGGTCAATGAAGTACATGGCAATCACGTACGCCACGTCCGCGACATCCAAAAGAACGCGTGCCATAGCCCTATCTCCTGGTGATTGACGAGAGGCCGATTTCCATTGCACGACCGAATGCCACGCGGCTATACTGCGGTCGCGCACCAACACTCGACATGCGCAGTCCTTGCTGGCAGACGCCAGACTGCGGCACCGACAGAAACATAGAAGATTTGATACCTCGCTCAACCTAAAAGTACCGATAAAACATTGGTTGTCAAGTAGGCTTTTCCCGGCAATCCGGTATATGGCAGCGTTTTCAGCAGAATTCGACCCCCAACCATCGGCCGAACCACGGTTCGCGCGCCGTGGGAACTGTGCTTACTGCCGTGAGGCCGGAACGTTACGGCTCATCGGCACCCGCCTGCTACGCTGCGCCGTCTGCGGGTTCTCCATACCGATTCCGCGATCGGAGACCGCCCCACGCGCCGTCGCGCCGCCCAGATTCGCATTGCCATTCGAAACCGGGAGCGTCCTGCGGGAGCGATACCGGCTAGTCGAACTCCTCGGCGAGGGCGCCCACGGGCTGTCATATCTTGCGCATCACGAGTTTCTTAACCACCCTTGCGTCGTGAAACTCCTGCCTTACCACGTTGCCGAATCGTCCGACAACGCCGTTCAGCGTTTGCGCGGCGAGGCGTCCAACGGCTTCCGCGTCAACCACACCAATGTGGTCCGGGTGCTCGATTGCGACGTGCTCGACGGCCTCTGGTACTTCGTGATGGAGTACGTTGACGGCATCGACCTGGCGTCGGCCACGCAGGACCGTACCACGATCGACTGGCGCCAGGCTGTGCAGATTGCCGTCGACGCCGCCGAGGGTCTGGACGCCATTCATCGCGCCGGACTCGTCCATCGCGACATCAAGCCCAGCAACTTGATACTGGGCACCGACGGTCACGTACGCGTGGCCGACCTTGGCGTAGTCCGCCTGGCACCGCAGTATCAGGAGGATGGCGGGATCAGTGACGCTTACGACATGATCGGAACGCTCGCATATGCGGCCCCGGAAGTGATGTCGCCGGGCCAGGTCGTGGGGCCCGCAGCCGATCTCTACTCACTCGGAGCCACCCTTTTCGAGCTCGTAACCGGGCAACTGCCATACGGCCAAAGCGTGTATCGCACGCTGCTTAGCGGCGGGCGCTCCGAACTGACGTGGCCGGACGACTCGGCGCACGACGCGCCTGAGTGGTTCAGGGGCGCGATTCTGCGGCTCTTGCACAAGGATCCGGCGTCACGCTTCGCGTCGCCACGAGACCTCATTGACTTCCTCGAACATCCAACGCGACGTAACGGGCGACCGACAAGTCCGGCGCGGTCACGCTTTCCCGAGCCGCGTGGGCTCGTGGTGCTGCCATTCGAGAACAACTCGGGGGTAGCCGCGGATGATTGGCTCGGGCACGCGCTGGCCGACCACTTGGCGCGGTCATTGTCGCAGCATGCTGGCGCCTATGTCGCGGAGGTGAATCAGTTCTTGCAGACCATGGAGCGGGTCAAGACGCGTCTGACCGGCACACGCGACGAACACCTGGTCGAAGCCGGTCGCCTCAGCGGAGCCGGGTCCATCATTGATGGAGAGTTCAGGCGTACCGGCGAGACTCTCGCGCTGACGGTCCGAATCCACCAGGGACACACGCGTCCGGTCCAGGTCGAGGTTCTGTCCGGGGCCCTGCCGACGCTCGCCGACCTGGAGGCCGAGTTGCTGTCGCGGCTAACGCGACGCCTCGGTCTGACGGAGGACGCCGACATGCCGCCGACCGCCAGTGGCGGCGGCAACCCCATGGCCCAGGAACGCTTCTTCACGGGCAAACAAGCTTTCCTGCGCGGCGATTACGAAACGGCCATGCGACTGGGCCGCGAGGCCATCGAACTGGATGGTGACTTCGGCGAGGCGGTCGGTTTCGTCGGCGTCTGCCACGCACGCATGGGCCAGTACGACAAGGCCGCCGAGTACAACAAGCGACAGCAAGACCTGGCCATCCAGTTGGGTGATGATCGGCTGAAAGTGGAGGCCCACGCCAATCTGGGGTCGATGTACTACTTCCGCGGCGATTACGAGGCCGCGAATGACTGTCTCGGCAGCGCGGCGCGCCTCGCCGAGGAGCTCGGACTGACCGCCGAGCAGGCCCTGATCCGCAACAACCTGGGTTTTGTGCTCTTGCAGCTTGGCCGCACATCGGAGGCCGAGGACACGTATCAGCGTGCGATCGACACTCATAAGAAACATGGCGCGCTGATTTCGCTGATCGGGCCTTATAATGGCATGGGACACGTTCTGCGTGATCAGAAGCGTTACGAGGAGGCAAGAAGCTACTTCCGACGCGCGCTGGCACTCGCACAGGAAAGCGACGATCGCGTCAACATGGGCGTCGCCTATATGAACCTGGGGCACAGCGCCCTCTTGCAGGGGCGGCTGGCGGATGCCAAGCACGAGTTGGCCATAGCCCTCAACATACTGGAGCACACGAGCTTCTGGAACGGATTGGTTCGCGTGTACGAGTACATGGCCGACCTGAACCTCAAACTCTCGAACTGCGCCGAGGCCGTGCGCTGCGCCGAGCAGCGTCTCGAACTGGCTCGGCGGCACTCGAACGCCCCAATGGAGTCGGACGCTTGGCGTCAGAAGGCCCGCGCGCTCGAACTCGCCGGCCGCAAGAGCGAGGCGGCTGCCTGCCTCGCGCACGCGGGCGAGCATGAGACTGGTTGATATGTAAACGCGGATGACCGTCATCCGCACATAACCTCTGCAACACGCAGAAGGACGGCAGAAATGAGATGGGCTCTTGTGGATCGCACGGCTAACCGCGTCGGGACCACCCCCGGTGTGGATGCTGTCGCGACCAAGAGCATCCTCGTCGGCCTGCCGTCCGACAGCCACACCGAGTTCCTCCAGATGCTCCAGGAGGCCTGCGCCGACGGCCTGCCGCGCCGCCTGACCATAACGCACTCCACGAACCCGATGCTGGTCGTCGATATCCTGCCGCTCAAGCTCGAGCAGGTTACCGACCGTCCGGCGCTCGTCATCCTCTACGACGCCAGCGAGTTCGACAAATCCAGGGACCGGATCTCGAAGCTCGCGCGGCGCAACGAGGCCATCCTGCGCTGCTCGATGGACGGCTTCTTCGTAGTCGACGCCGACTGCCGTTTCCTCGAGGTCAACGAGGCATTCTGCCGCATGACCGGCTACTCGGTCGATGAGCTCATGCGCATGCGCATCACCGACCTGGAGGTCAACG
>JAFGRR010000267.1 GCA_016935035.1 Phycisphaerae bacterium
CCAAAACAGAACTCCCCCGTGCTGCCAGCCCGGCATGCGTATTCCCATTCGGCCTCCGTTGGCAAACGAATGTCAAGCGAATCAAGCCCTCTGCTCAGCATTCTACAGAAGCTGACGGCATTGTCCCAGCTTACCTGCTCCACGGGAAGATTGCCGCCTATGAAGGAGCTTGGAAATGTGTCCATTACAGACATCCACTGCGCCTGTGTTACCTCTGTTCTGCCAAGCCAGAACGCTTGGCTGATGCTAACATGGCGAATTGGCATCTCGTCCTCGCGCGCCATGCTGCCCATCGCGAACTCGCCCGGCGGGATCAGCACAAATTCCATTTTCGCGCCGTTCGTGAAAGAGATCGACATGGTTTTGAGTTCATTCACCGCGTCAGATGTCTGCCGGGATCCCGATGATGATCCGTCGTTACCCTTGCCGTTGCCGCACCCGCCGACAAACAGGGCGAGTACCGCGGCGATCAGGCGACAGGAGTCTATTGGATCGGTCATTGGAGAGAAACAGCCCCTTCGCAGTGCCACGACCAGAAAGGTAAGCCCGGCCACGAGTGCCAACACGCCGCCCCGAGTTTTGACTCCACCGTAGTACTCTAGGTCGTTCATATCGTCCAGGAGGTCCAGGCGGGCACTGTCGCGATCGAGGGCATCTAGCGCCGCAAGGTGGCCACGCGCTTCCGAGCTGGCTGCCGGCATCTTTGTTGTTGCCAGTCAGTCTTTCACAGACTCAGCCTCTTGATAGTCACTCATGCCGGATGCGAACAACAATGCTCCTATGCCCAGAGAGGCGCAGCCGCCGATCAGCATCACCCGCAACCGCACCCTTGGAATCCTGCTCATATGCGTCCCCTTGCCAGGTGTGCTGCTGGAATGTGTACCCCCAGACCCGCTACAACCACGCGTTGCAGAGCAATGGTCTGGTCGAACGGCACTTTGTCCGACACCATCGCATTGCCGGCGTCACTGAAGTGCAGAGCGTGATTGAACGCGGTTGCTGGCGGTGGAGCGGTGCAGACTATTGCCAGGATGGCGGACGCGATGGTTGCCGACGCGCCGACACAGGATGCACGCGACGCCGTAAGCATACAGGTAACCCTTTCACCATGGGAGCTGTCTGATGTGATAGGGCTCCGCCGTCTATGCAGACTGTCCTTTTCGCGAGGCTCTATGTTCCAATCTGGAGTCTATCAAATACGCGTGTGAAAGTCTACCAGAACGGGACGATCGTGCGCGGCCGATCGAGCATTCGCCCGGCAATCGGCGATAATCCACTGGGTGGGCGACCGGCGACGTCAGAGACTTGTCTTGCATGGAGCAGCGAACGCTGTTGCGACGGCGCCATACAAAGAGCAGCGGCGTACTGCTCACGTGGAGCGGCACGCCGCGGCTGTGTGATCTGTTAACTTAGGTCTCAAGCCATCAGTCGCCTAGCGGCGGCGGAAGAGGACCACACCGAGGCCGAGCAGGATCAGGCTGGCCGGCTCGGGCACACCCGTGACCATGACGTTGTCGATCGCGAGATCTTCGTCACCGGCGTCGAGCTGCCATTCGATGCGGAGATCCAGCGTGCTGCCGGTGCCGGCAATGGCGGCGCCGAACGTGGCGAAGTAATTGGTGATGGCAGTGCCGTCGCCAGTACCGTCGAAGTTCGTGTCAATGCCCGGGACCGCGTTGTAAATGGTCGCATTCGGGATCGACTCTACCCACAGCAGCGGCAGGTAGCCGCCGCCATCAATCTGGTAATCAACATGGACGTAGTCGGGCAGGTCCCAGTCCTCATTGGTATCGGTGGCGTCAGACTCGGCCAGATCGATGCTGAGCGCCAGACCGGCGTAGCCACTGATGTCGATGCCATTGAAGTACTGGTACAACGGCAGGGCAGCGCCTTCGCCATCCAGGTCCATGCCGTTGAAGTAGGTGCCGTCCGCGCCCATGTACTGGACGAAGCTGCCAACCCCAAACGACGTGTTGGCGGTGTTGAACCAGAAGTCACCGCTGCCATCCGAGAACTCCGGGACCGAGGTCGTATACATGACCGTCGTATCCTCAAAGTCCTCGTTCAGTAGGGTGTCGCCGAGGGCAACCGTGGCCATGGCCAAGACTGCCATAACAACAAGTGCTTTCTTCATCTCATTCTCCTCCGAGTACGCTTACGCACATTCGCTTCCGCCGCACGGGCACACACCGCGCAGCCACGATCCTCGTTGAACGACCCGGCTTGGAGTCGGCCATGGAATCGCATGCGCGGCACACATGCATCCCGTCCGGCACAGGACCGCAGTCACTGCGATGCTATAACGGGGGGCTCCTTTGACCGATCCGGTCGAGTCACTCCTCCAAGGGCTATATTAACACTAAACCGGGGCCGGATTGTTGGGCTTTCGTTATTTCGTTGAGAGAATACTGACAGTTGAGGGCCGGTCGCAGGGGAGCAGTGGGCGCCGCGAACGGAGCCCACCACTTGGCTAGTCTGATAATATCACGCAGTAACGTCCTTTGGGCGGTCTGTGAGGCATCTTTGGTGATCGTATGCGTTACTGGGGGCCATGCACGCCCCGAAAGGCACCAATCACCCTCGCGCGTGTATTTCGGCGATCGACTATCGGGGGCGGGTAGTCCAGCCCTGCCAGTCGTCCGTGCGCCGTGTGGATTCGCTCGGCTGGCACGTCGACCAATTCCGGCACGTAGTGCCGGATGAAGCTGCCTTGCGGATCGAAGCGGCGGCTCTGAGTGTGAGGATTGAAGACGCGGAAGTATGGAACGGCGTCCGTACCGGTCGAGGCCGACCATTGCCAGCCGCCGTTGTTGCTGGCGAAGTCGGCATCCACAAGGTGCCGCATGAAGTAGCGCTCGCCCCAACGCCAATCGACGAACAGATCCTTTGTCAGGAACATGGCCGCGATCATACGCACGCGGTTGTGCATCCAGCCGGTCTGGGCGAGTTGTCGCATGCCGGCATCGACGATCGGAAACCCGGTTTGGCCTGCACACCAGGCGGCGAAGCGTTCCTTGTCGTCACGCCACGTCAGGCCCTCGGTCGCCAGCTTGAATGGTCGCCCCATACACACGCGCGGATAGCCCAGCAGCACGTGGCGGTAGAACTCACGCCAAACCAACTCGCTGATCCATGTCGTCGCACCCGTCTTGCCCGAGTCGAGTCGGCCGCGATTGGCTTCGAGCGCCGCGTGCAGGCACTGTCGCGGCGACAAAACACCAGCGGCCAGGTAGGGCGACAGCGTGCTCGTGCCGTCGATCGCGGGATAGTCGCGGAGCTCGTGATACTCGTCGATCGAGTTCGAGATGAAGGCCGTCAGCCGGTGGTGCGCCGCGCGTTCCCCCGTTGGCCACGAGTCGGCGAAACACTCACCGGTGAAATCCTCGAGCCTGGTCGGGATCGCCTGGGGTTTGATTCCGGTGTCGTCCTGGCGCCGCGGCTCGGGCCACATCTGCGGGATGCCCTGCGCCTTGAGTGTCTCGCACCAGCGGCGTTTGAACGGCGTGAAGACCGTGTACCAACCGCCGGTACCTGTGCGCAAGGCCCCGATGTCTGCGATCGTCTGATCATCGAATGCGTGCACGGTGCGGCCGTGTTGCTCAAACAGGTTCGTCACCGCACGATCGCGGCGCAACTCGTTCACTTCGTATTCGCGATTGAGAAACAGGGCATCGCAGGCGTGGCGCTTGGCCAGGCTGAGCAGTTTCTCCGGCACCTGTTCAAAGCGGGCGGCTCGGATGATCCGCAGCGGGATGTTCAACCCCTCCAGCGCGGTGGACAGCGCGACTGCGCTGCGCAGCACGAAATCCGCCTTGGCGTTGCCCCAGTCGTGCTCGATCCACTGCTCGCGACAGATGGCAAATACCGCGATGACGCCGCGGCCCGCCGTCCGACAGGCGTGATGCAGCGCCGTGTTGTCCTGTATCCGCAGATCTGATCGAAACCACACTAGCGCCCGCATGATGGACGGCTCCCAGATAGCTCCACAGAATGGCCTTCCGGCTGGTCTCCTCGTTACGGCACTGTTGCCGTGACGAGTTCGTCCATCAACGTGCCGTTGTCGATCTGCCCGCGCAGCACATCCGGCCTGGTCAGCAATTGCCGATTGACTTCGAAGAACCTGCGTATCGCGTGCCAGTCCGCGAGCGCGATCGTCAGCGGGACCGGATTTGTCTTTGTCTCGCTGGTCATGTGGATAGCCAGCATGCCGTTAGCGACATAGGCCTCGGCGTCCGACTCCCGATCGCCGATGCCGATGAGGAGGTTGGTGGCGAACTCGCGCAGCCGTAGTAATTCGCGCCGTTTGTAGCGTTCGTATCTGATGGTGGATTTCCAGCCCTGTGCCATCAGCAGCGGCCCATCCGGGAAGCCGTTGTCGGCCAGCCACTGACGTGTCTTGTCGAAGAGGAAGTGCGGCCGGGCGGTCAGGTAGGCGATGTAGTAATCGCTGGCCAGTGCGGTCAGCGCTTCCGCCGCGCCGACGATCGGCGGCGAGTCATCGGAAGCCTTCAGGTACAAGTGGTCGTGATCGGTATCACACAGAGTCTTGTCGATGTCGACTACGATCGCCGATTGGTCGGAATCCCAGACGAAGAGTTGCCCGGTGCAACTCAGGGCGGCGTCCGAGCGGTCTGTCCGGGCGGTGAAATCGTGTGTCGTGAGGTCGCTCGGCGTGCATTCGAGCATGGCCCGGCCGTGGCTGTTGGTGGTCGCCGTGCCAACTGGCTGGCCCGCAATCGAGAAGTTGATCTCCAGGTTGGCCAGTCCCTTTTGCAGACCGGCGATGGATTCCCGACTCACGTACGCGACCAGCAGAACGCGTCCGGAGCGGCCCACAATGGCGTCATGGACGGTCAGCGATGGTGTGGCACAACCGGCCAGACTCATCAGGGTGACCAGCGTGACAAAAATGAGGTTCCTCATGATGCCGCCTC
>JAFGRR010000268.1 GCA_016935035.1 Phycisphaerae bacterium
CACCAACTGTGACACGGCCGTCGACGTGTTTGACATCGACACCTTCGTGGGCTCAATCACCGGCACGCCGTGTGATTGCGGCTACTAGGCAAGCTGTCTGATCCGGTGCCGCCGACATGGTGTCGGCGGCACCGATTGTGTTTTCACTTGTGACACGCAATTCGGATGAGAATCTGTGAGGAGAAGGAGAAAGGCATGAGAATCGCTCTTGTTGTTGCACTGGCTCTGATCGCCGCCCCGGCGATGGCAATTGACACCCCGTACGTCGCCGGCGACTTTCAGGGCTGGGACGCGGGCGCCAACCCAATGACTGACCTCGGCGGTGGCATGTACGAGTTCGTGGTGGCCGGGCTCGACGCCAATTCGCGTCACGAGTTCAAGATCACGGATGGCACCTGGGGCAACGCCATTCCTGGCGCGAATTGTTGGTTCTATACTGATGGCACCGGCAGCGCCACGCTCACGTACAACAAGAACCTAATGGACGATGGTTGGGCTCCGAACATCGACCGCATCGGCGTGGCGCCCGATCTGGGTACCTGGACCGCCGTCGGCAGCTTCCAGGGCTGGGACAATGCGAACGCCGCCACTGCGATGATGCCGGTCGGCGACGGCACGTACGTCTACAACACCGGGGCGCTCGGCGACGGAACCTACCAATGGAAGGCCGTTAACACCGGCTCTTGGGATTCGATCAGTTGGGATGGCCGCAGCGTTAACACGGCGAACATGGACTTCACACTGGACGCGACCTACACGTCGGCCAACCTGTTCGTCAACCCGGACAACGGCACCGTCAAGGTTGAGCTCCTCCCCGAGCCGGCCTCGATCGTGCTCGTGTTGCTCGGCCTGGCGGCGCTCCGTCGTCGCTAATCGCCTAGCCGCGAAGTGGCAAAATCAGCAGGCGTGGTCCGCTTTTCCAGAGGGCCACGCCTGTTTTGTGTATGGCATGAGAGGCGTCGTGACTACGAAACTCGACACTAGGTTCCGTTACGCGCTCCCGGCCTGCGCGACGTCTCACGCATTACGGTCGACAATAACGCGCTTTCACGCCTTGAAGCGCCGACGCGATCGGACCAATAACATCAGGAGTGCCTGGATGCGGCTTCCCGCCACCGCTTGTCGCTATAGCGCAGTTGGCGAATGACGCTTTCCTTGATCGAGCGGGACACGGTTGGTACAGTCGAGTCTGGGTTAGTGCACTGGAGTTATTGGGTGCCCAGTGCCTGATGGTCGTGTTAGTACTTCCAGGGAACCGTTTTGCTATTCAACCACGTCCACCGTTTTGACTTCCCAATAGAGGAGCCGGGCTTCCGCTGCGCCGTGGATGGTGTGTGGCGGGGCGAGACAATGCCGGCGGGCAGTTGAGAACCGCCGTCCCGCTGATGATGAGGAAAATGGAATGAACTCTATACCACGAGCCGCCAGCGTAGCTGTTTTGTCCCTGATCCTATTGAGCGTCGCGGCGGTTGCCGCGCCGCAGGCTGCTGTTACCGCGTCTCCTATCAGAGAATTGGCACGCATCGAAGTGCCGTCCCTCGATGTTGAGGCCTTGCGTGCCGAGGATCTCGACCGCGCGGCCGAGGGCTTGGCTCCGCGCTTCGCCGTGCCGACCGAGGTCTTCATCACGCCCGACACGGACGGGACGTGGGAGACGCTGGCCGACGGTACGCGCGTGTGGCGTCTGCGGATCAACTCGCCGGGCGCTCTGTCGCTGAACCTCGGATTCACGGGCTACTACATGCCGCCGGGCGGCGAGCTGCGCATCTCGTCGGCCGATGCCCGCGAAGCACTGCGACCCTTCACCGCCGAAGACAACGAAGACCACGGCGAGCTCTGGACGCCCGTCGTGCTCTCCGATGACGTAATAGTCGAGGTGCGTCTGCCCGCGACCGTCAGCAACGAACTGGTGCTTCAGCTTACGGCGATCAACGTTGGATACCGGTTCTTCGGGGAGCCTCAAGATGTTCGCTCCGGTTCGTGCAACATCGACGTGATCTGTCCGGAAGGCGATGGCTGGCGTGACGAAATCCAGGCGGTTGGCGTCATTTCGACCGGTGGCAGCACCTTCTGCACCGGTTTCATGGTGAACAACACCGCACATGACCGCACGCCGTATTTCATGACCGCCAACCACTGCGGCATAAACTCCGGCAACGCCTCTTCGCTCGTCGTCTACTGGAATTTCCAGAGCCCGACATGCGGACAGCACGGTGGCGGCTCACTGTCGCAGTATCAGACCGGGTCGTACTTCCGCGCGACCTACTCGACATCAGACTTCACGCTGGTCGAGTTGGATGACGAACCCAATCCCGACCACAATGTGGCATTCGCCGGCTGGAGCCGCAGCACGGCCGACCCGACCAGCGCCGTGGCAATCCACCATCCCAGCACGGATGAGAAGTCCATCAGCTTCGAATACGATCCGTGCACGACCACCAGCTACCTCGGCACGACCATCCCCGGCAATGGCTCGCACATCCGCGTCACCGACTGGGACCTTGGCACCACCGAGCCGGGTTCCTCGGGGTCGCCGCTCTTCGACCAGAATCACCATGTCGTCGGGCAGCTTCACGGCGGATATGCCGCTTGCGGCAATGATGATTCCGACTGGTACGGGCGCTTCTCGATGTCGTGGGATGGCGGCGGCTCGGACTCATCGCGCCTGAGCACCTGGCTCGATCCGCTGGGCACTGGGGCCATCAGTGTGGACACGCTCAGTGGCAAGATTGGTCTCGAAGTGACGCCTGAGACCGACTTTTACTCCGAGGGCCATGCCGGCGGACCATTTGAGCCGCTTGGCACCGGTTACACGCTGGAGAACGTCGGTGACGAGCCGTTCGATTACGAAGTGACGGCGGACCAGGACTGGGTTTCGATCACCAATGCGACGGGGACGCTGTTGGCGGGACAGACCGTTGACGTGTCAATCGGAATCGGCGCCGTGGCGGCGGCCCTGGAAAACGGCCAATACAACGCCACTGTCAGCTTCGCGAACCTGACGGACAGCATCGGCGATACGACGAGGGCCGTGGCCCTGAAGATCGGTATCCCACGCCGGCAGATCTTCTGGTTGCTCAACAGCGATCCTTCATGGTCTGTTGAAGGCGAGTGGGAGTTCGGCGTGCCCGCTGGCCTGGGCGGAACGTACGGCTATGCCGACCCGGACAGCGGCGCCACTGGCGACTACGTCTACGGTGTCAACCTGAATGGTGATTACTCGACTGGAATCGGTGGCCCGTACTACATGACGATGGGCCCGTTCGATGTCAGCGATCTGACCGAAGTCAGCCTGAAGTATCAGCGTTGGCTCAACAGCGACTACTCGCCTTACGCCGTCAGCATGATCGAGGCGTCAATCAATGGCAGCGACTGGGTTGGGATCTGGACCAACGGCAACAAGGTGGTCAAGGACAGCGACTGGGTGCTGCATGAGGTGGACATGGCGAGCCTGGCCGACAACCAGCCGCAGGTCTGGCTGCGTTGGGGCTATCGCATCGGCAACGGCGCCTTCGCCTACTCGGGCTGGAATGTCGACGATATTGAGATCTGGGGCCTGGCGCCGGGTGATCCGGATCCACTGGGTGACATGAACTGCGACGGCTCCGTCGACGTCTTCGACATCGATGCGTTCGTGATGGCGATTATCGACGCCGATGCGTTCGCGGCGGCGTATCCCATGTGCGACATCAACAGCGGTGATTGCAACGGGGATAGCACGGTGGACATCTTCGACATCGACGCGTTTGTCGGACTGATCACCGGCAACTGATAGATGTAGCTTCAGGCCTCCGTGCGTGACGAAGAACGTCAGGCTCGGAGGCCTGATGTTGCATGGCTTGTCGCACAGTCTGGAGCATAGGAATAAAACTCGGGCGGCCCGGCGCCGATGTGCTTTCGCCCTCCTTCGGCGCTGGGTCGCCCGATTTATTGAACCGCGGCCCGTTGGCCTGTTCGTATGCTGGGTGTCGACAGCACGTGGCGGCGGTTCGCTGATTCAAGCTTGCGAATGAATCTCGCCGCGTGCCACTCGGCGACGCGATTCCACGGGCACCGATAACGATTCGATCCGACACAGCCGCAAACCGGCCGGTGGAAAAGTGTCGCGCCAAGTTTCCCGTACGCCGTGGTGCGCGCGACTCCGCGCCGGGGCAAACTCCTCCGTCACGACGCCCTCGCGCAATCACGGCGTACCGGGATCTGAAACTGCGGCTTCCTCCTCTGGAGGGCATCGAGCCTTAGCCGTTAGCGGCGGCGCTGAAACCCGCATGGGGGGCAACGTTATGTAATCAACGTGTCACCCCACGCACGCGATCGGTCTTGCTGTTTGTGGTTGGCGAGCGCGCCCTGCCGCAGTACATGCGGGGCCGTTCCCTTGACCCAACGCTCTCCTCGCCATTAACTAAAGTCTAGCCCAGATTCGCCACAGTGCGCGGTCTTCTTCTGGGCGGCGTGTTCGAACGCATTGCGCGGCCAGCGGCGTTGTGGTACGCTGAGCCGAGAGGCAGGCGGGCCGTATACCAAACCGGAGGTACATCAAAGGTGGCAGCAAAACGCATACTGATGCTCGTGGGAGACTTCGTCGAGGACTACGAAGCCATGGTCCCATTCCAGATGCTGCACCTGCTCGGTCATGAGGTGCACGCGGTCTGTCCGGGCCGGGCGGCCGGCGAATTCGTGAAAACCGCCGTGCACGACTTCGAGGGTGACCAGACCTACTCCGAGAAACCGGGCCACCGCTTCACCCTCAACGCCACCTTCGACAGCCTCAAGCCGGAAGACTACGACGCCCTCGTCATCCCTGGCGGCCGGGCCCCCGAGTACCTACGCCTTGACGCGCGTGTGCTCGCCCTGGTCCGTCACTTCTTCGAGGCGGGCAAACCGGTGGCGTCCATCTGCCACGGGCCGCAGCTACTGGCCGCAGCCGACGTGCTCGACGGGCGGACCTGCACAGCGTATCCGGCAGTTCAGTACGAGGTCCGCAACGCCGGCGCCGAGTGGCGCGATCCGGACGCGGCTTTTTCGAACGCTGTCGTGGATGGCAATCTTGTGACGGCGGCCGCCTGGCCGGCGCACGCCAGTTGGATGCGCGAGTTCGCCGCCCAGCTTGGCACGCGGATCGAGACCTGACTCAGGATGCAACGCGGCCGCCGACTGGCCGGCCGGTCGGTTGTCGGACTCCGCCTGCCCTGACACGTTTGCTGAGGCGCCGGGGCGCGTTTCTGTCGCATAACCGTACATCTCGCGGCATGTACGGATCCGCTGGCCAGTATCTGGCGGTACGCCGACGTACGGCAGCCCGAATCGTGGGGGATTGCCATGGCAAGGACGCACGCCGCTTCCGCGCGCATGGCGCGTCCGGTTCGGTGAGGCACAAGTACGTGCAACTGGCTACAATTCGCCACAACATCTCATACGGGGCACCTGCTAAGCTGGGTGACGCGAGTGACCACCGGCGGCAATGTACCGGCAACGACCTGGTGATTGGAGGATGATGATGGGATCTCAGAGCACGAGTGGTTTGAAACGCCGCGGCCGACGCCTGTTGTGCCTGGCTGGTCTGGGCGTGTTACTCGCGGCCGGTTTGATGACCGGCAGCGGATGCGCGACGACCGGCCGGATTGAGCCGACGCTGACGCCAGAGCAGCGTGAGCTCAACGTCGCGTCGTTTGACTACATGTGGACCACGATTCGTGACAAGCACTGGGATCCGACGCTGGGGGGCCTCGATTGGGACGCGGTTCGCGATGAGCTGCGCCCGAAAGTCGAGCAGGCCGACAAGATGAGCGAGGCCCGCGCCGCCATGCGCGGACTGATCGCGCGCCTCGGTAAGTCGCACTTCAACCTCATTCCCAGCGAAGTCTATGACGACATGCAGGCCGAGGACGACGAGACCGCCGACAGCGACGGCGACACCGAGGAGGTCGCCAAGGTTGCTGACAAGCCCGAGAGCGGCCCGCGCAAGCCCGGCGTGACCGGTATGGAGGTCCGCGCCGTCGACGGCGTCGGACTCGTGACCGTTGTTGATGAAGGGCCGGCAGCCAATGCCGGCGTCCACCCAGGGTGGCAGATAGTCGCCGTTGACGGGCGAGAGCTGGCGCCGATCCTCGCCGCCGTTGCCGAACAATACAGCGATTCGCTCTACCGTGAGTTCTTTCAGTCGAGGGTCATCGAGGGGCGGTTGCGCGGCAACGCCGGCGATCACATCACGGTTACATTTGTCGATGGCGATAACCAGAAAGCGGATGTAGACCTAGAGCTCGAAGAGCCGGCCGGCAAGCTGGCGGGCTTTGGCAACATGCCGCGCATGCACGTGCGGTTCGAGTCTCGTCTGCTCGATGGCAACATTGGCTACGTGCGCCTTAATATCTTCCTCGATCCGGCCCGCATCATGATCGCCTTCCAGGATGCGGTGAAGGCGTACATGGGCTGCGACGGCATCATCATCGACCTGCGCGGCAATCCCGGCGGCCTTGGCGCGATGGCGATGGGCATGGCCGGCTGGTTCGTGGACGAGCCCAACCTGTATCTCGGCACGCAGTCAACGCGGACCATGAACCTGAAGTTCGCGATATCACCGCGGGCCGAGACATACGCCGGCCCGCTCGCGATCCTGGTTGACGGCGGTAGCGCGTCCACGTCCGAGATCATGGCCGGCGGAATGCAGGACATCGGGCGTGCCAGAATCTTCGGCACACGCACGCCTGGAGCGGCCCTGCCGTCGGTTTTCGAACGACTGCCCAACGGCGACGGCTTCCAGTACGCTTTCGCCAACTACACCAGCGCCAGCGGCCAGGTGCTCGAAGGCCACGGCGTTGTACCTGATGTCGAAGTTCGACCTGATCGTGCCGTGCTGCTGGCGGGGCACGACCCGGTGATCGACGCGGCGGCGGAGTGGATTCACACCGCCGGCCGTGCGTCGGCTGAGTGACCCAGCGTGACCCTGATCGCGTGGGTGGCCTATGTTCCTTCTTTCTCAAGCGGAGAGACACATGTCAGGCATATGCAAGATGAGTCGATCGCGTCGCGGCGGTCATCTGTTCGAACTGGGTTTGTGCGTCAGTATCGTTCTGGCGGTCTTCAGTAGTACGGCGGCGCTGGCCGCGGACGAAGAACTGCCAAAGGCCGAGCAGATCATCGAGCGCTCGATTGAGTCATCGGGCGGCAAGGAAGCCCTGGAGAAGCTGACCAACCGCATGATGGTCGCCAAAATCGTTTTCGGCGGAGTCGGTGTCGAGGGGACTGTTACCAGCTATACCGCAGCGCCAAGAAACTCCTACTCCCGCATGGAGATCAAGGACCTTGGCGTGGTCGAGGAGGGCTGCAACGGCGAGGTGGCGTGGGAAAACAGCGCCATGATGGGGCCGCGCATCAAGAGCGGTGAGGAGCTCGAGGTCGCCCTACGCACGTACACCTTTAACGCTGATCTTGTCTGGCGCGAGATGTACAAGGAGTACGAGACCAAGGGCATCGTCGACGTTGACGGCAAACCGGCCTATGACGTACTGCTCACGCCGAACGCCGGCAAACCCGAGCACACCTACTACGACCAGAAGACCTACCTCCCGGTCGTGAACAAGGCGACCATGACGACTCCGATGGGTGATATCGAGGTCGAGACGCACCTGTCGGACTACCGCAAGGTCGACGGCATCATGATGCCGTTCAAGATCACGCAGACCGCCGGCCCGCAGCAGATCACGATCGAAGTCCAGAAGATCGAGCACAACGTCAAGATCCCCGAGGGCCAGTTCGATCTGCCCGACGATATCAAGGCATTGGTCGAAAAGGCCGCCTACGAGGCCAAGATGCCCAAGATGAAACTCGACAAGAAGGAGCCGTAGGGGCATCATCACAACTGAGATCACGGAATGGCGTGGCACCGGGCCCAGTGGCGCGGTGCCACGCTGTCTAGTCAACAGAGCCCGACCACCAGGAATGACCCCGTCGCATGGGACGTGACTCGCGAAAGCGTGAGCGAAACAAGCACGCCGCCCAGCGAGGCGGCGGCACAGAGCATCGGTCGTCGGCAAGTATGAAGGCGGCCCCGCTCGCCGATCGCCGGCACCTGTGGCTGGCACTGATCTTCGTGTTGGCCCTCGCTCTGCGGTGCCTGTATCTCTGGGGGCAATACCAACACAACCCGTTTTTCTTCTATCCGCCGATGGACGAGGGCGTTCATCATGCGTGGGCCCAGCAGATCGCTAATGGCGAAGGCATGGGTGATCGGCCGTATGTCCGCGCGCCGCTGTATTACTACCTGCTGGGTCTGCTATACGCCGTGGCGGGGCCGAAGATCTGGCTGGCGCGGCTGGCCGGCTGCGTGCTGGGGGCCCTGAATTGCTACCTGATCGGGCGGCTGGGGATCGCCCTCGGGGAACTTCGCGTCGGACTGGTAGCCGGCGTGCTGGCGGCGCTATACTGGCCGGCAATCTACTTTGACGCCGAACTGCTGACTGTCGGGCTTGAGGTCACGCTCAGCGTCGGCCTGCTCTGGGCATTGATCGTGGCGGGCCGGCGCGATTCAGTCGGCGGATATGCACTTGCCGGCGTGTTGTGGGGCTTGGCGGCGATTACGCGGCCGAACATCCTGGCCTTCGCGCCGGTCATCTGGCTATGGGCATGGTTGAGTTCTTCACGCCAGGCATCGGCGGTGCGGCGACTACGCGGGGCAGCCATCGCGACCGCGCTTGCCGGCGTCGTCATTTTGCCGGTGACGCTGCGCAACTTGATTGTCGGGCACGAGTTCGTGCCGATCGCGTCCAGCGCGGGCATCAACCTCTACATCGGCAACAATCCCGAAGCGAACGGCTACGTCGCCAACGTGCCAGGCGCGCGGCCGACCTGGAAGGAATGGATCGTCGATATTCGCCAGATCGCCGAGAACGCCGAGGGCCGGGAACTGTCAGACCGCGAGGTCTCGAGCTATTGGGCAGGCAGGGCGTTCGGGTGGATGCGTGAGCAGCCCGGCGCCTGGGCGGCTCTCATGTTTCGAAAGCTCGGGCTCTTCTGGAACCCGCTGGAGATTCCCAACAACCAGTCAATCTGGTTCCTGGCCCGCAGATCGGCGATCTCGGTGATCTTCTGGATCGGCTTCCCGGTCGTCGCGACGCTGGCGCTGCCGGCGCTGGTCCTGATCGGCCGGCGCTCACGCGACTGGCTCGTGCCGGCGCTCTTCCTGCTCGTCAACATGTTGGTGGTCATCATGTTCTTCTGCCCGGCACGCTTTCGGATGCCGATCGTGCCGGTGTTGATCGTGGCGGCGGCCGCGGGGCTGGTGGTGCTGTACGACTGGTGGCGTCAGCGACAGTTCAAGCTGATCGGTGCATATGCGGGCATTGCGGTGGTGGTGGCCATCATCATTGCCATGTGCCCGCCGAGCCGGGCTGAGTTCCGCGCGCTGGCCGAATCCGAGGGCCACTATCACCTCGCGCGTCTGTACGCGACGCCCGCGCCGGACGGCCCGGAGGATCTTGATAAGGCGGTCGCGGAGTATCGCGAGGCGGTGCGGCTCGATCCGACGTCAACGCATCGGCGTGTGGAGTTGGCGGGCGCTCTGTTGCGGCAAAAGGACTATGCCGGTGCGGCCAGCGAATACGCCCAGGTGATTGCCAGGCAGCCCGCCGCCGAGACGCGTCTGAAACTCGCCCGGTGCCTGCTACAGCTAGGCAACGCGCGCGACGCCATCGAACAGCTAAAGGTCGTCCTGGCACACGATCCGGACAGCGCATCCGCCAGTCGACTCATGGGCGAGGCGTTGGTTGCCGCGGGCGATTACGCCAGCGCGGTCCACCGCCTGCGTGCCGCCGCCGAGGCCGACCCGGACATCGACACGCGCTACAACCTCGCGGCCGTGCTGCTGCGCATGAACCAGGTGAGCGAGGCCATCACGATTCTCGAGGGCATCCTGTCCGAGGCGCCCGGGAATGGGCCGGCGGCGCAGAATCTCGGCGTGGCGTACGCGCGGCTTGGCGATCTGGAGCACGCTGCCGGCGCGTTTGAGAAGGCCACGCAGGCGGATCCGTCGCTGATCGAGGCCCACATCAACTGGGCTCGGGCGCTGGGCAAACTGGGGCGTCCTGCCGAGCAGAAGCGTGTCCTGGAGCAAGCCGTTCAAGTTACGGCCGCCGAGCCGCAGGTCACCCTGGCCCTGGCCTGGCTGCTGGCGACGTCGCCCGAG
>JAFGRR010000269.1 GCA_016935035.1 Phycisphaerae bacterium
AATAGCCGTCGTATGGCCGAACCAGGAATCGCACGCCGGACTCGCGAACGGGGAGTTCCTCTGGGACCGCGTCTCCGATCCAGGGTACCCGGTTCTGGTGATCGGACATCGTCGCCGCCAGCGCTTGCGAGCGGTCACGTACGAACAGCTTCTTGTAGACCGCGCGGCTATGCGTCTGTGCGGCGGCGTACTCACATAGTGCCCGAGCCCGGTCTTCAGACATCGCCAGCCGCCCCTCGTACAACTGCGCCACGAGCACGTCGCCGAACTTCTCGATGACCAGGCCGGAAATGCCATCGCCGGCACCGTTGCAGAGCCGGCAAACATCGGTGTCCGGCTGTGCAAGCAGCAGCGCGCGACGCCGCAGGGCCGCTTCGAGCTTCCTGGTCAGCTCGCCAGTAGACTCGCGCGCGTACGCCGCGGCGGCTTGCGACCGTCGGCGGGAAAATCCGTGATGATTGTCACCAGGCATGTTTTGAACGCGTGCTAGTCGCCGGCCGATACGTGCAGCACGAAGTACGTTTTCTTGCCTTTGCGCAGGATGATGTACTCGTCGGCCAGGACATCCGACCGCGACAGAACGTAGTCAACGTCGCGAACGGGATTGTTGTTCACTGAAACGGCACCGGCCGGCAAGTCCTTGCGTGCCCGCCCGCGAGACGGGTAGAGGCCACTCTCGGCCAGGACCGCAACGAGCGCAGCTTCCTCGGTGCCGAGATGCTCGGGTTTGAGCACCAGCGTCGGCGCACCATGAAAGGCCTCGCGCAGTTCCTGTGCGGATAACTGCCCGAAGTCCGCCTGCTTGTCGAACAAGACATCGGTCGCCCGCCGCGCCCGCGCCAGGGCGTCGTCGCCGTGAACGAGTCGCGTAACTTGCTCGGCGAGCAGCTTCTGTGCGGCACGCTGCTCCGGCGCGCGTTGGAGTTCGTCGGCCGCCTGACGGATCTCGTCGGGCGACAGGAACGTGAAGTAGTTCAGGTACGGGATTGCATCGCCGTCGTCGGCATTCAGCCAGAACTGGTAGAACTGGTATGGACTGGTGCGGGCCGGGTCCAGCCAGATGTTGCCCTCTTCGGACTTGCCGAACTTCTTTCCATCGGCGCGCGTGACCAGCGGCATGGTCAGTCCATAGGTCTCGACACCGCGCAGGCGACGGATTAGATCCATGCCGGACAGGATATTCCCCCATTGATCGCTGCCGCCCATCTGTAGTGTGCAACCATACCGCTCGTGCAGGGCCAGGAAGTCATATGCCTGCAACAGCATGTAGGTAAATTCCGTATACGACAGTCCCTGCTCGCGGGCTTCGAGCCGCATGCGGACCGAGTCGCGCACGATCATCTGGTTGACCGAGAAGTGCTTGCCGACGTCGCGCAGGAACTCGACCAGGTTGAGTTCACAGAGCCAGTCGGCGTTGTTCACCAGCAGCGCGCCGTTGTCGAAATCCAGGAACCGCTCGACCTGCGCCCGGATGCCCTTCAGGTTTTCGGCGAGCTTCTCCTTGGTGAGCAGCGTGCGTTCCGACTCGCGTCCGCTCGGGTCCCCGATCATACCGGTGCCGCCGCCGACCAGACCGATCGGGCGGTGTCCGGCAAGTTGAAAACGCCGCAGTGTCACTAGCGGGAGCAGGCTGCCGACGTGCAGGCTGTCGGCGGTCGGATCGAAACCGATATAGCCGGTGGTTGCACCACGTCGCAGTGCCTCGCCGAGTTCAGGCGATGAGGTCTGCTGAACCAAACCGCGTTGCTGCATGTCTTCAAGAAAGTCGGTCATGATGGCTTCCGTGTCCTCACCGTGTCGCAATGCTCATCATACTAAAATGCGGGGAACCGGTCGGCGACTGTGCCGGCACCGGTTCCCCACTGCGCTGCTCGCGTCAACCCCCATTGATCGACACGGCGCTATTTGAGACGGAAGCGTCCGCGTCCCACCTTGCCGACATTGCGCATCTGTGTCAGGGCGATGCCAACGCTCTTTGCCAGCGTCTTGTTCTTGCTCTTGTACCCGGCCTTGATGACGGCCTCGGTGATGTCCTTGACCGCCATGACGCCGCCGGAGGCACGCAGCACGTTCTCAAGAAATTCCTTTAGCGACCCGGCGCGATGGCCGCCGCGCCGCCCTTTGGAGCCCGCGACCGCGCGGTGCGGGTGTACAACGGCGGCGCCAGGGGTGCCTATAGCGGACATGGCACCCTCGACGGCGGCAATCTGTCCATCCAGGCGCGCACGCTCGGCCAGCAGGGCCTCAAGCGCGCCGCGCAGGTTCTGGAGCGCCCCTTGAAAGACGCCGCCCACGGTTGTCGTCTTGTGAGCCACCCGTTTGACACGGCGCTTCCGCGTTGTGGGTTTGACGGTTTTCTTCGCAGCTTTCTTAATACGGCGTTTCTTCGCCATGGCGCAATCTCCATTTTTCTGGGGAAGGTGTTGACGGGGCGCTGACCGCGCGAGCACTACCCGATCAAAAGGTAGATACTACGGATAAATCGCCGTCGGCGTCAACCAGCACGGAAGAGAATCCGCGCGTCTAATCTAGTGCATATTGGACTACTACGAGGTGTATTAGTGTGTACGCGCGGGCCAGGTGTGGACGCCCGTGGTTCTCCGTCAAATCGGTCACTGGATGGACATACAAGGGCACCAGTGGGGATGTTGACCCGAGGCACACTCAGAAAGCATCGGGATCATTCTCGTTGACAACGGCCTCGGTTTTCTTGCCAGCCCCAAGAATCGGCTCCAGCACGTCGCGCAGACCTTCAGGTTGAAAGGGCTTTCGCACAAAGCCCACGGCTCCGATGCTCATCAGTTCCTGGATGCGCGTCTCGCTTCCCTCGGTCGAGGCGATGACGACGGGGATGCGCGCCATCTGCTGGTCGTCGTGCATGCGCTTGATCAACTGAGTACCGCTCATGACGGGCATGTTGATGTCCAGAATGACAACATCGATTCTGTGCTCGGCCATTTGTGCCAGAGCCTGAATGCCATTACCCGCCTCGTGCACCTCGTCGACACTGAGACCGCTCATGGACAATGTACGTTCGATCATGCGCCGCATGGTGGCGGAGTCGTCGACAATCAGAACATTTGCAGCCATGACGTCACTCCCTACCCGCCCCAAACAGCTTCTGGACGGATTTCAGTTGCAGTACCATGTCGGCACTGACCCTCTCAAGGTCACTCTCAACCAACTGATGTCGCTCCATCACAGCCACGTCGGCGCGATAGAGCATGCCATCATAACCACACCCCACACCCGCCAGGCGACAGACCGAGTCCGCCAACGCGACTGCGTCGATCAGGTCGCTGGCCGGCTGCTTGCTATCGGCTTCGTGGTGATATCTGATCGCGTCCACGATCTCCGTGGGCAAATTCCATTCCTCGGCGATGCGACTGCCAACCTCCGGGTGCGTCAGCCCAAGCACCTGCTGCTCAGCCTCGAGGAACGACGAGTGCGTCGTGCTCACGATCCGCGCGATTTCGGCGTATTCGCTGGCCACGTACTCGTTGAGGACGATCTTGCCTACGTCGTGCAACAGGCCGGCGGTGAAGATCAGCCCTTCATGTTCGACCCCGAAGCGATGCGCGAACATCGGCGCCCCAATAGCCACGCCAACCGAGTGCAACCACAACGCGTTGGGTGGCAGACCGTATCCCGTCTGTGCACGTCCAAGCAGCGTCTGCGTGTGTGCCGCCATCGCGAGTTGCAGTAACTTGCTGGTACCCAGAAAACGGACGGCATCACCGATTGACGACACCTGCCGCGCCATGCCGAAGTACGCGGAATTGCACAGTCGCAGGATCTGTGCCGTCACCACCTGGTCGTATTGGATGGTGGCGACGATCTGCTCAATCGAGCTGCTCGGATCGCGTACCACCTCGATCAGGCGCAGGGCCGTATCCTGCAACCGCGGCAGTGTATGGACCTGCTCGACGATCTCATCGATCGTTCGAATGCTCATAGTGGTACCTCTTCACCACGCCGCTTGATGGACACTGCCCCCGTCGCGATGGATAGGCACAACGTACGACTGATGGATCCGCCAACGTCCTCGGCATTGATCATGACGCCGTTCTTCCAGAACAGTTTACGCAGGGCGAGGTAGTTGCGCTTCCCGATGTTGAACATGCCGTTGTCGTCGAGAAGCTGTGACCCTCCCGCCACCTTGATAACCAGGCGATTCTTGGCGGCCCCAAGCTCATATGCCGCTCGGAACAACCGCGGCACGCCCGTGTCACAAAACATCGCCGGATTCGATTTGGCCTTCTCCGGCGAGATGCCGGCCTCGGGCAACATGTAGTGCAGCATCCCGCCCACGTACGCCACGGGATCCCAGATCGTCAGGCCAATGCAGCTCCCCAACGAATAGGTGATAAGCGATACACTCTTATCGCTGGTCACCGCAAAGTCCGCGATGTCTACTGTCTGATTCATCCGCGCGCCTTGCTTCCCTCCGGCAGCTCACGCGCCCGGCACGACGCTGCGCGCCATGTGCCAAGCGGGTACCCCAGCGAGCCAGCCGATTCTCCATCCCATCCTGGGTCAAACCTGACCCGGAGACCCGGTTTGCCAGCGTCCACTCAGAACTCAGTGCCGGCCGCGTCCGTCGCGGCCTCACCGGCGACCGCGGATAGCTCCGACATGTCCAGAACCTGGTCGATATCGAGCAGGATCTTTACGTTCTCACCAACCTTGCCCATCCCGGACACGAAACTCGTATCCACGCCCGCGCCCAGCGGCGGCGGCGGATCAACCTGGTCACTCTTGATGTCCAGCACTTCCTGAACGGTATCCACGATGATCCCGGTCAGTTGTCCGACATCAACGACTATGATGCACGTCTGTTCCGTGTACTCCGCTGACTCCATTCCGAATTTCGTGCGCAGATCCACCACCGGGATCACCTTGCCGCGCAGGTTAACCACGCCACGCACGTAATGCGGCATCTGCGGAACGGCGGTTATGTCCATCAGCCCGATGATCTCGCGGATCTTCAGGATCTCGATGCCATACTCTTCGCCGGCCAACTGAAAGGTCAGGTACTTTGCTCTCTCAGCGTCGGTGTCGTTCCGCGTCTGGGTCTTCTCTAATACGGTGGCCATCTGACTCTCCTACAACGAACTCGTCGCCTCGATTTCGGCGGCGTTTGGTTCCACGGTCTGTTGGTCTTTATCTCTCGGCAGCAGACCTTCCGACAATTCACCGGCCAGGTCGGCCAGTTCCCTGGCGGCCGTCTCGGCCGCTTCCTCACTGGCCGCGATGGATCTGCGAACCCATGCCAGCCCGGTCTCGACGCGGCGCGACTTGTGCAGGGCGAGTACGCCCACCGGCTCCATGATCAGGCCGACCCGGCCATCACCCAGAATCGCCGCCCCCGACACGCCGTTGATTGCTTTGAACTGCTCGCCGAGTGATTTGATCACGATCTGCTGCTGGCCGATCAGCTCATCCACCACAATGCCCATCTTCTGCGCGCCGCTCTGCACGACCATCACGAGCGCGTCACACGGATCGATGCGCGGCCCGATGTCGAAGAGCTGCCCGATCTGCACCAATGGGCACAACTGCCCGCGCACCTGGAGCATCTCGCCACGCTGCTGCACGGTCGTGATCTGCGACGGCGTCGGGCGCAGCGACTGCTCGATCAGGATCGTCGGCATCACAAAGCGCTCGTCGCCGACGCGCACGATCATGCCGTCGATGATCGCCAGCGTGAGCGGGAGGATGATGCGGAACACGCTGCCTTTGCCGAGCTCGGAGTCAATGTCGATCTTGCCGCGCAGGCCCTCGATATTCCGCTTAACGACGTCCATGCCCACGCCGCGACCCGAGATGTCGGTCACCTTGGCGGCGGTAGAGAAACCCGGGGCCATGATCAGCCCGTAGGCATCCTTGTCGCTCAGTTGCTCGTCCGCGCCGATCATCCCGCGTTCGACACCCTTGGCGATCAGCTTGCGCGGATCGAGGCCGGCCCCATCGTCGCGTATCTCTATGACGACGTTGTCGCCTTCGTGATGTGCGTCGAGATACACGTAGCCGGTCGGCGGCTTGCCGATTTCCTGGCGACGTTCGGGCGCCTCGATGCCGTGGTCAACCGCGTTGCGCACCATGTGCACGAGCGGATCGGCGATTTTCTGGATGACGTTCTTGTCGATCTCGGTGTCTTCACCGCTCACGATCAATTCGACCGTCTTGCCCGCCTTGCGCGAGACATCGCGCACCAGACGCTTCATCTTCTGGAACGTGCCGCCGATGGGCAGCATGCGCATCGCCATCGACGCTTCCTGCACGTCACGGACTATCTTGGTGACCTGGGTGACGTTGCGACGCAGGGTCTCGTCCTGGTCAACCGAGGAGTTCATGTTGACCATCGTCTGCGCGATGACCAACTCGCCCACCGTGTCCACCAGGGCGTCGAGCTTGCGTGTGTCGACCCGGATGGACAACTGGTCGGTGTCCTTGGTGCCGGCTTTGGCAGCCTCGGCGACCGGAGCGGCAATTGTGGATGCTGTTTGTGCCGCCGGAGTCGATGCGGCCGCCTTCACGTCGGCCACGGGCACCGCTGCCGGTGCAACCCTGTTGCCGGCCTCCGGCGCCTCGCCGGCCGCCACGCGTCGCAGACGCACGACCATCTCGGCGCATGGCGGCTGCAGACAGTACTCGCCGGTCGGCTCGGCCATGTACGCGGCAACCGCGTTGACCTGGCTCTTTAGAATGTCGATCGCCGCGAAGATCAGGTCAATGATCCCGGGCGTAATCGTCATCGTGCCCTTGCGACCCATGTCCAGAATCGTCTCGGCCTCATGGGTCAGGCAGTTGATGTCGCGCAGATTGAGGAATCCCGCTATGCCCTTGATCGTATGGAACGGACGGAACAGTTCGTTGATTTTGTCCGCATCCGTTGGGTGCTCTTCCACCTGAAGCAGTGAGGCCTCGATGGTGTCCAGGTGCTCGCGCGCCTCGTCCACGAAGCCCTGCAGATTCTCGCGGTCATCCAAGTCGATCTTCAGCGGCTGACTGACAAAGGGGGCGACCTCGACCGTCGCCGTCGGCCGGCTCTCGGACACAACCGGTTCAGGAGTTGGCGCGACCGCGGGGGGCGGTGTCGCGGCCATCGGCTCGGGCACTGGCGGCGCCAGGACCGGCTCGGATTCCGCCGGCGGCGTCAGCACCGCGCCGCGGATCACATCGCGAACCTGATCAATGACCTCGGTCACTTCCGTGGTCACGCCGTTGTGCACGTCCGCTAGCAGCGTACTCGCGCGAGGCACGAGAGCAAACCCGGTCCGGGTGTCCGCCACCTCGTCCAGGATCAGTCCGCTCACAAGATCCAGCAGCGCTCCGGCCACGCCGTACAGCCCCGTCGTCCGCTCGTCGCCTTCGGCACTCGTCGCACCGACGATCTTCTCGCAGCAGGTGTGAATCTGCGCCAGCCCGCCCAGGTCGGCCCGCGACACGCCGGCATTCACCAGTGCCGTCATGGCCGTGATGGCATTCGACACCGGCTCGTCCGCCGCCGGCGTGGTCCCCACCGCATTCGTTTCCGACGGCTCGTCGCCGGCACCCACCCCGACGCCATCCGCGTCCTCAACCATGTTCACCAAGGCGGCCTCCATGCGTGCGATCAGGTCGTCCGGCTCGATCTTCTCCCCGGCGGCGCCGGTCTGAAGCATTTGCGCGGCGGCGGGCACATACTCCAGGCATGAATCCGGATCAGGGGCCTCACCCAGAATCACGCGCTCCAGCAGGGCGCGCAGTGCTCCCAGCAACTCATTCCACGGCTGATCCTGCTGACCAGCATTCCGCCTGATCTCGTCACACCATGTATGCATCCGGGCCAGCGGGCCAAGGTCGTTTCGCGCCAACGGCGCCGCCGCCGCCTCCGCGAGCATCTCGACCAACTCTGTCCAATCACGGTTTTGCATATTCGACGACTCTCGCTCGCCACTCATAGTCGCACGCTTCCTAAGAGACCTGCGATTAGGACGCCCAGACTCCGGGACCGCGTAACGCCAGCGTTGGCAGACCAGCCAACGGCTGGAGGGCCGCGTCCCTGAGTCTGAACGGTAACTGCTCTTTGTCGTTATCGTTGCTTAACGCTCCCCCCATAAACCACAACGGCCGGGTTTGAACCTACACTCCCCCGGCAGCCATCCCCTAAACCTCCCAAGGAACGAGCCGGAACCGGAGATCACAGACCCCACAGCCGGCTTGGCTGGACCAAGATCGCGGTTGGCGAGGCAAGCAACCGCAGTACCGGGCACCGTCGGTGCCCCGAAAGGTACTATTAGCATTCGGATCACTTAAAGAACATGAAACGGCACACGAACGCCTATGGCTGGGTCTAGAAGCTGCCTATCGTCCGGTAACTGCGATCGATCCTGACCGCGCGCACAGCCCAGGCTAGCCGCACCCGCCGAGCGCATAACCGGTCTCGTACAGCGCGACTATGTTCTCCGGCGGGCTGACCGCCTGGATGTTGTGGCACGGCGCCAGGATGTAGCCGCCACCCGCACCGAGGATGTTCAGGTTATCCGCTACCTCCCGTCGCACATCGTCGGGCGTTCCGAAGGCCAGCGTCTGCTGGTTGTCCACGCCGCCGTGGAAAATGAGCCGCCCGCCGAAATCGCGTTTCAGCGCCCCGCGCTCCATCCCCGCGCACCGCCACTGGATCGGGTTGAGCGCGTCGATCCCGATCTCGACCAGGTCCGGGATTATGTCGCGTATGG